>NZ_JBEXHL010000013.1:0-268319 GCF_040607795.1 Amycolatopsis sp. NPDC005232
GGCGGGTGCGCCGGCTCCGCCCGACGCACCGCCGCCGGCGGGTTGGTCGCCGGTGATCGTGAAGTTCAGGCCGGTGAGCCAGTTCGACTCCGGCGACCTGTGCGCCGACGCCGTCCGCCTGGCGTCAGACGGTCGGATCGGCCGGGGGCCGATCGCACCGCCTGATCGAGACGCCGGCGCGATCTCGCTGATCGGTTGCGACTGGTTCACGATATATCGGAAACGGTCGCGATGCAACCTGCCGACTGTCGAGGACCTGCGCGAAAGACGTTTGCGGTGGTCGGAGATACTCGAAGGAGTAAGAAGAAGCGCTGAACCGACCTGGGAGACCCGACCCCCCATGCTGGACCGAGTGGTCATCGACGCCTTGTTCCCCGCGGACCTGCCCGAGCCGGAGCATTGGGAGCAGCGCTACCCGGCGCGGCAGCTGCCCGACGGTGCGAAGGTGACCCGGTTCGGCCCGTCGCCCACCGGGTTCGTGCACATCGGCGGCATCTACGTGGCCACGATCGACCAGGACGTCGCCCGCCGCTCAGGCGGCCGTTACCTGGTGCGCGTCGAGGACACCGACCAGTCGCGCGAGGTCGAGGGCGCGCTGGACCAGTTCGAGCGCGGCTTCACCTACTTCGGTCTGCAGGCCGACGAAGACACGTTGCGCGGCGGCGACTACGGCCCGTACCAGCAGTCGGGCCGCGAGCAGATCTACCTGACCTTCGTGCGGCAGCTGCTGCGCGAAGGCCGCGCGTACATCGACTTCGCGACGAAGGACGAGCTCGCGTCCATCACCGCGCGCCAGCAGGCCACGAAGCTGCCCACCGGCTACTACGGCTCCTGGGCGATCTGGCGCGACGCCGACCCGGCCGACGTGCAGGCGAAGCTCGACGCCGGCGAGCCGTGGGTCGTGCGCTTCCGCGCGCCCGACGACACCGGCGCGCGCGTGCGCTTCACCGACGCCATCCGCGGCACGATCGAGGCCGAGGCCAACCGCAACGACGTGGTGATCCTCAAGAGCTCCGACCAGAGCCCCCGGCTGCCGACCTACCACTTCGCGCACGCCGTGGACGACCACCTCATGCGCGTGAACCTCGTCATCCGCGGCGACGAGTGGATCTCGTCCGTGCCGGTGCACCAGCAGCTGTTCGACGCGCTCGGCTTCGAGCCGATCACCTACGCCCACATCGCCCCGCTGATGAAGCAGGAGGGCGGCAGCAAGCGCAAGCTGTCCAAGCGCAAGGACCCCGAGGCGTCGGTCGACTTCTACATCGAGGCCGGCTACCCGGTCGAGGCCGTCCTGTACTACCTGCGCGGGCTGGCCAACGGCCGCCTCGCCGAGCTGCCGCTGGCCGAGGCACTGGACGAGCCCGTCAACCTCGACGAGATGGGCGTCGCGGGACCGCTCGTGGATCTCGTGAAGCTCGACGACATCTCCGCCGACCACATCGCCACGATGTCCGGCGCGGAGATCCTCGCCGCCGTGCGCACGTGGGCGCAGCGCTTCGACCTGGAGCTGCTGTCGGTGCTCGAGTCGTCGGAGGAGCTGGCCCTGCGCGCGCTGGCCGTCGAGCGCGAAGGCGCTGAGAACCCGCGCAAGGACCTCAAGAAGTGGAGCGAGTTCCGCGCGGTCTACGGGTTCTTCTTCCCGCAGCTGCACGCGCCCGTGACCGGCCCGGACGACGAGCGCATCGCCGCACTGGGCGTGGCACCGGACGTCGTGCGCGCCGTCGCGTCGGACTTCGTCGCGAACTACACGCAGCTCGACGACGGGCAGGAGTGGTTCCAGCAGATCCGCGACGTCGCGGCGAAGCACGGTTTCGCCAAGAATGCCAAGGAACTCAAGAAGAACCCCGACGCGTTCCCGGGCTCGATCCGCGAGGCCTCGCAGATCATCCGCATCGCGATCACCGGCTCAACCCGCAGCCCGGACCTGCACTCGATCACGCAGGCGCTGGGCCGCGACGAGACCCTGCGGCGGTTCGAAGCCCTGACGGCGTGAGCCCCGACCGTCCTCCGGTGCAGGTCCGCCGGAGGACGGTGCGTCACTCCTTTTCGGGCGCGGTGGCGTCCAGCCTTCGTTGCAGCTCCGGGTGGCCGGTGAACACCGCCGCCGGCAGCTCCGCGACGAGGCGCTGGGCGGGGGTCTCGACATCGACCCCGAACACGTCCCGGATCCGGGTCAGCCGGTACTTCAACGTGTTGCGGTGCACGTACAGCGTGCGGGCTGCCGCGGTGAGGTCCCCCGCCCGCTTTCGGTGCACGGGCTACCAGTTCATCGTCGACGCTGTCCGCGAGGCGGCCGCGGTGCTGCGGGCGGACCCGTCGGGCTGGTGACCGGCAGCACACGGCCGGGGGAGTCCTGACGGCGTGTCCGGTGGACGTGGAATACTGGATCGGTTATGACTGCCCTCCCCCTTGTTTTCGATGCGCCCAAGCGCGGCCTGCCGCCGCGCCACCTCGCCGACCTCACCTCCGCCGAGCGGGCCGAGGCTGTGGTGGAGCTGGGGGAGAAGGCCTTCCGCGCGAAGCAGCTGTCGAACCACTACTTCTCGCGCCTGACCGTCGACCCGGCCGACATGACGGACATCCCCGCGGCCTCGCGTGAGCGGCTCGTCGCCGACCTCATGCCGTCGCTGCTCACCGAGGTCCGAGCCCTCACCGCCGACGCCGGAGCGACCCGCAAGACCCTGTGGCGCGCCCACGACGGCACGCTGCTCGAGAGCGTGCTCATGCGCTACCCCGACCGCGCGACGCTGTGCATCTCCAGCCAGGCCGGCTGCGGCATGGCGTGCCCCTTCTGCGCCACCGGCCAGGGCGGCCTCGACCGCAACCTGTCGACGGCCGAGATCGTCGACCAGGTCCGCTCCGCCGCCGCCGTCATGCGCGACGGCGCCATGCCCGGCGGCCCCGGCCGGTTGTCGAACATCGTGTTCATGGGCATGGGTGAGCCGCTCGCGAACTACAAGCGGGTGGTGGCCGCGGTGCGGCGGATCACGGAGCCGGCGCCGTCGGGTTTGGGGATCGGGCAGCGTTCGGTGACGGTGTCGACGGTGGGTTTGGCGCCGGCGATCCGGAAGCTGGCGGATGAGAAGATGCAGGTGCGGTTGGCGGTGTCGCTGCACACGCCGGATGACGAGCTGCGGGACACGTTGGTGCCGGTGAACAATCGCTGGTCGGTGGACGAGGTCTTGTCGGCCGCGCGGTATTACGCGGACACGAGCGGTCGGCGGGTGTCGATCGAGTACGCGTTGATTCGGGACATCAATGATCAGCCGTGGCGGGCGGAGTTGCTGGCTAAGCGGCTGCGTAAGCACTTGGGTCAGTTGGTGCATGTGAACGTGATCCCGTTGAATCCGACGCCGGGTTCGAAGTGGGATGCGTCGCCGAAGCCGGTGGAGCGGGAGTTCGTGCGGCTGGTCAACGCGGGGGGCGTAGCCTGCACGGTGCGTGACACTCGTGGTCAGGACATTGCTGCCGCGTGTGGCCAGTTGGCTGCCGAAGGCTGAGTTTTCGTTTCAGTGATGGAGAATCTGTTGTGATCTCAACCCCGTGTCTGCTGGACCCGGCTGCCGAAGAACTGAAGCTGCGCGACATCACCGGCGGGGTGGCGGTTGCTCGCGCGGCTCGCACGTTGCTGGGTGAGCGGTTCGATTCGGAAAGTTTCATGTACGTGCTGATGCGCGCGTACTCCGTGGACTTCCACGCCGCCCGCGTCGCTTCGCGGTGGCACGAGTTCGAGAGCGGCCCGCGGGCGTTGTCGGATGCGGATCTGGAAGTGCTGCTGGCGCCCTGGGTCGCGACGAACTGAAGGTTCGGCCGGGTCACGAGTGGCGCAGCTGCGGCCACAGCGTTTCCCACGGTTGCCTTGGTGTGTTGCACAGCCAGATCGGCACGCCCTCGTTGAGCCCGGCGAAACCGTGGTCGCCGTCGGCCGGGGTAACCGACACCCGCAGGCAGTGTGTGCGCAACTCGGCCGGGTCGGTGCCGACGAACAGGGTCGCCTGCGCGGCGTCCCAGGGTTCGCCGAAGTAGGAGAAGCCGCGGTGGGGGCTGTGTGCGGGAGGCAGCCCGCGGCCCGCGCCGAACAAGTTCAGCGCGCTCGCCTGCCAGTAGTGGTCGGTGACGATCGTCGTCGCGGGTGGCAGGTGGTGGTAGGCGGTGGCCACCGCGTCGGTGAAGCCGCTCCAGCCTTGTTCGGCCCGGACTTCGAGGGTGGCCGCCGTGGCCCAGGCCGGTGACGGAGGTCCGCCGGCGAGCAGGCTGGTCGCCAGGACGACGGCGCCGGAGAACGCGGAAACCCCCACCGACCCGATCCGTCGCCACCACCGTGATCCCGCCGCGGCATTGATGCGGGCCGTGGCTGCGGCCCAGCAGACCGGGAACAGGCCTGCGCAGTAGTAGTACCGGCCGCCGCCCACGAGCATCACCGCGGTGACGGCGACGGTGGTCCAGCCCAGAAACCGATACCGTGCGAACCGGCTGTCTCGCAGCAGCGCCCAGCAGCCGTACGTGGCCAAAGCCGCGCCGGCGAGCGCGCCGTCGGACGCCAGCGTCAGCGGCAGCACGGCCGCCTTGCCGCCGGCGAACTCGCCGGTCTCCTGCGCGACGACGGGGATGAGCGTCAGCTGCGGGAAGCCGTGAAACCCTTGCCAGATCAGGTAAGGCAACGCACCGGCCACGGCGAGCGCGAGCAGTTTCCCCAGCCCGGCCCACGGCACGCTCCGCCGCCGGGCCGCCAGCAGCACGGCGACGCAGCACACCCAGAACACGGCGATCAGCGGTTTGACCGTGAACGCCACCCCGGCGAGAAGTCCCACGCCCCACCAGAGGCGGTCGGAGCCGGTTCGCGCCCAGCGCACCAGCAGCAACGTCGTGGCGATCCACAGCGGGATGTCGAACGTCTGGGTCAGCAGCAGCGATCCGGTGTCGAGCACCCGGGGAGAAGCGGCGTACGCGGCCGCCGCGGCGGTTTGCGCCCAGCGGCCGCCGCCAAACTCCCGCGCGAGCGGTGTCGGACAAGATCGCGCGCATCATCGCGCTGCCGCGTGGGCAGCGTCCGTACCGCGTGACCATCGACCCGTCCGACGACGGCTCGGCCGAGGTCTCGGCGGTCGCCGACCGGATCCACCGCGAGTTCTACCAGCGGATCGATCTGGAAGACCTGCTGACCATCCAGCAGTGATCCGCTGACCAAGGGGGAGGGGAGCCGAGGGGGCTCTCCTCCCTTTTGCGTCTGCGCCTGACGCGTTGGTGGTGTGGCGGCCCGTGCTGTTAGTATCTCAGCATCGATGATTGAGATATCAGGAGGCGCGATGGAGCGACTGCCGGCGTTGGACCTGGCTGACCGGGCGCGCGAGTGGGACGTCGTGCCGATGCAGGGGGTGCCGGCGTTGCCGATGCCGAGGCACGTGCTGGAGGCGGTGCGGGAGACGGCCGCGCGGGTGTTGCCGCGGCAGTCGCGGGGATGGCCGGAGCTGCGGAGAGTTTTGGCGAACCACCTCGGGGACAGCTTCGGGTTGGCCGTGGATCCCGAGCGCGAGTTGCTGGTGACCCACGGCGCGCAGCACGGGATGAGCGTGGTGTTGCGGGCGCTCCTGTCGCCGGGTGACGAGGTGCTGGTGCCCGCGCCGACGTACTTCTTCGAGGGCATGGTCCGGATGGCCGGGGCGCGGCCGGTGTACGTGCCTGGCCGCGCCGAGGACGGCTGGGCCGTGGATGTCGACGCGCTCCGGAGGGCGACGATCCCGGCGACGCGGGCGATCCTGCTGTGCAACCCGAACAACCCCACCGGATACACACCCTCGAAGGACGAATTGTCAGCGATCTTGACGCTGGCAGCCGAGCGTGGCCTGCTTGTTCTGTCGGACGAGTCCTATGCCCGATATGTCCACAGTGGACTCGGGTACACCCCGCAACAGGCGTTGCGGGACGTGTGGCCCGAGCTGGTCACCGTGACCAGCCTGAGCAAGAACTATGCCTTCACTCAGTGGCGCGTGGGCTACGTCCACGCGCCGGCGCACCTCCTCGACCGCGTGCACCGCGCGTTCGAATGGGACGCCATCAACGTCGGCGACGTCCCGCAGGCTGCGGCCTGCGCGGTGATCACCGGCCCGCAGCACTGGCTCGACGGCGCCTTCTCGACCTTCCGCCACCGCCGCGACTTACTGTGCGACGCGATCGACAAGGCCGGCTTCCCCGTCGCCCGGCCCGACTCGGGTATCTTCGCCTTCCCCGACTTCTCGGACCTCAAGGCGAGCAGCCGCGCCCTCGAACGACTCCTCCTGGCCCACGGCCTCACCGCCCTCGCCGGCGACGCCTTCCACGGCCCGCCCCACCACGCCCGCCTCCTCTACGGCGGCACCGACGCCGACCTCACCGAGGTGGGTCGGCGGCTGGCTGCACTCCGGCGCTAGGGCACGACCGTCTTCGTGTCCTGGCTCGCCGACGATCTCGCGCCGCGCGGAGCGCAGGCCGTCCGTTGTCGCGTGGCCCGGCCGGCGCGCCCGACCCCTACGTCAGGGGACGGCTGCCGGCGAACCTTCAGCCCTAAGGGACCACGATCTCCGCATCCGTGATCGATCGGCTCGCCGCCAACGCACCCACGATCTCGCGGCGCGCGGAGGCCGTTCGCTGCTCCATGGCGGCGCGGGCGGCGTCGGCGCTGCCGGAGGTGATGGCGTCGACGATGGCCTGGCGTTCGCGGATCCGTGTGGGCGGCATGGACGGGTCCAGCTTGATGCTGAGGCGGGTGATCCGCTCGATCTCGTCGAGCACGCCGATGGACGCGGCGGCCAGGCGGTGGTTCCCGCTGCCGTTGGCGATGATGGACTCGAACTCGTAGTTCGCCCGGAACCGTTCCTCGAAGTGAGGGCCGCCGAGTTGGTCCTCGGACGTGTCGACGGCCAGTTCGGCGAGGCGCCGCGTGTCCTCTTCGGACAGTCCGCGTTCAGCGCACAGGGCGGCGGCCTGGGATTGCAGCAACGACCGCATGTCGCAGAGGTCGGTGGCGTCGCCCAGGGTGACCGCGGAGACCACGTAGCCCGCGCGCGGCAGGGGGCGGACGAGGCCGTCGCGGTGGAGGCGGGCGAGGGCCTCGCGCACGGGGGTCTTGCTGAGCCCCAGGGCCTTCGCGACCTCGGCCTCCGTGAAGTTCGCGCCCGGCGGGCGGACCAGCTCGATGATGTCCCGCTTCAGCCGCCGGTAGGCGGTCTCCATCAGGCTGCCCGCGACGGGGTGCTCACGGATCAGGTCGGGCTCGTAACGCAACGGTGGGCTCCTCGCGGCGGGGCTGGTCTCTGAAACGGTACACCGACCACCCGGCCCTGGTCGCACGTGACGGTACAAAAAATATCTCAACCAAGGCTTGCTAATATCTCAACGGGTTCCTACCGTGCTTCCAGATGCTGGACATGGCAAAGGAGACCCAGTGCTTCCCAGTTCTGATGCTCGCTCCGGTTGGCGCGTCGGCGCCGACATCGGGGGGACGTTCACGGACGTGATCGCCCTCGGCCCCGCCGGAGAGGTGGTGCCGATGAAGGTGCTCTCGACCCCACCCGACTTCGGCACCGGCGTCGTCACGGCCACGACCGACGTGCTCGACCTCGCCGGCGCCGCACCGGCCGACGTCACGGCGATGCTCCACGGCACCACCGTCGCGACCAACGCGATCCTCGAGATGAACGGCGCCCGCACCGCCGTCGTCACCACCCGGGGCTTCCGCGACGTCCTGGAGCTCGGCCGCCTCCGCCGCCCCGTGCTGTACGACCTCTCATGGGTCAAGCCCGTGCCGCTGGCCCGCCGCCGCCACCGTTACGAGCTGGCGCAGCGCATCACCGCCGACGGCCGCCTCACCCCGCCCGCCGACGAGCGCGAAGTCGAGGCCCTCGCCGCACAACTCGAAGCCGACGGGATCGAAGCCGTCGCCGTCTGCCTGCTCAACTCCTACGTCCGCCCCGACGAGGAGCGCCGCGTCGCCGAGCTGCTGCGCGAAACACTGCCCGGGGTCTACGTGACCGCGTCCGTCGACATCTCCCCGCAGCCACAGGAGTTCGAGCGCACCAGCACCGCGACCGTCAACGCCTACGTCGGCCCCACCGTCCACGGTTACCTCACCCGGCTCGAAGCCGGACTTCAGGCCGAAGGCGTGGACGCACCACTGCTGGTCATGCAGTCGAGTGGCGGCCTGCTCGACGCGGGGTCGGTGTCGCGCCGGCCCGTGCAGATCATCGAGTCCGGCCCGGCCGCCGGCGTCACGGCGGTCCGCGAGCTCGCGCGGCTGCTGGACCTGCCCGCCGTCGTCGCGTTCGACATGGGCGGCACCACGGCGAAGGCGTCGCTCATCGAGCACGGCGAGCCGTTCGTCTCGGCCGACTACGAGGTCGGTGGAGGCATGAACGTCGCCCGCGGCCTGGGGTCCGGCGCCGGCTACCCCGTGCGTACGCCGTCGATCGACATCGCCGAGGTCGGCTCCGGCGGCGGCAGCATCATCGCCGTCGACCAGGCCGGGGCGCTGCACGTCGGCCCCGCCAGCGCCGGCTCGCGTCCCGGCCCCGCCTGCTACGGCCAGGGCGGCGAGCTGCCCACCCTCACCGACGCCAACGTGGCACTCGGCTACCTCAGCCCCGAAGCGCTCGCGGGCGGCCGCGTCGCCATCCACCCCGACCTGGCCGTCAAAGCCCTCGCGCCCGTCGCCGACCAGCTCGGCCGTGAAGTCCCCGAAGCAGCGCGCGGTGCATACGAAGTAGCCGTCTCCAGCATGACAACGGCCGTCAAAGCTGTGACCAGCGAACGCGGACGCGATCCGCGCGAGGCCACGATGGTCGCCTTCGGCGGCGCCGGCCCGCTCTACGCCGCGGCGCTCGCCCGGGAGCTCGGCATCACCACGGTGATCGTCCCCGCCCACCCCGGCCTGTTCAGCAGCCTCGGCCTCCTCGTCGCCGACACCGAACGCCACGAAGTCGCGCCCTGCCAACCGGAAACGGTGCTGCAGCAGGAATTCGACCGGCTCACCAGCAAGGTGACCGACGAGCTCGGCGACCACGCCGTCATCGAGCGCCTGCTGGACCTGCGCTACCGCGGCCAGCGCTTCGAGCTGCGCATCCGGCTGGACGACGGCGAAGTCACCGAAGACCTGCTCCAGGCGGCGCGCGCCCGCTTCCACGCCGAACACGAACGCACCTACGGCCGCGCCGGCACCGACGACCTCGTCGAGCTCGTCAACCTGCGCGTACGCGGAATGCTGCCCAGCAAAGTGTCCATTAAGGATGTTCTGCGGCTCTCCGCCGGAGCCGGCCGCGTGCCGTCGACCCGCGAATGCCGCTTCGCCGAACCGGTCCCCACGCCGGTCATCGGGCGCACGGACCTCGGCCCCGAACCCGTCGACGGGCCGCTGGTCATCGAGGACATGGACGCCACCACGCTCGTCCCGCCCGGCGCCCGCGCCCGCCGCGACCGCTTCCACAACATCGTCATCACCTGGAGTGCCGCATGATCCGCGACGCCGTGACCTTCGAGGTCTTCCGCAACGCCGTCGCCGGCGTCGCCGACGAGATGGCCATCACGATCGTGCGCACCGCGCACTCGCAGATCGTCGCGTCCAGCATGGACTTCTCCGCCGCGCTGTGCGACGCCCGCGGCCGCGTGATCGCGCAGGCCAACACCTGCCCGGTGCACCTCGGGTCCATTCCGGACGCGATGGCGGCGATCCTCGCCGATTTCGGCGACGCCGTGCACCCCGGCGACGTCTACCTGCTCAACGACCCGTCGCTCGGCGGGATGCACCTGCCGGACATCTTCGCCGTCGCCCCGGTGTTCGCCGGCGAGCACCTGCTGGGCTTCGCCGTCACGGTGGTCAACCACGCCGACGTCGGCGGCTGGGTCGCCGGTTCCATGGCCGTGCAATCGACGAGCATCTTCGCCGAAGGCGTGCAGATCCCGCCGTCGCGGCTGGCGGAAGACGGGACCGTCAACGAAACCTTCCTCAACCTGATCCTGCGCAACGTCCGCGAACCCGAGCTGCTGCGCGGCGACCTCGAATCCCAGCTCGCCGCGTGCCACGCCGGTGCCGCCGGGCTGCGCGCGCTCGCCGAACGGCACGGTGTCGACGGGCTGGCCGAGCTCAGCGAGGAACTGCTCGACTACTCCGAAACCCTCCTGCGCACCGCGCTCGCCGAGGCCACGCCGGGCACCTACGAGTTCACCGACCACATCGACGACGACGGCCTCGGCTCCGGCCCCATCCCGTTCAAGGTCAAGGTCACGCTGTCCGGCGACGGGATCGAACTCGACTTCACGGGGTCGTCGCCGCAGGTCGCCTCCGCCCTCAACGCCACGGCTTCCTTCACCCGGTCCGCCTCCTACGCCGCGGTCCAAGGCGCGCTCGCGCGCGACATCCCGGCCAACAACGGCTTCTACCGGCCGTTCACCTTCGTCATCCCCAAGGCCTCGATCCTCGACGGCCGGCGGCCCGCCGCGCGTGGTGCCCGAGGGCTCGTGGCGTACCGGATCATCGACACCGTCCTCGGCGCCCTCGCCCCGGTGTTCCCCGGCCGCGTGCCCGCCGCCGGCGACGGCGGCCCCGATTCCGTGGCCATCGGCATCACCGACGCCAAGGGCGATTCCGTGGTGCTGTGGGACATCCTGTGCGGCGCGTGGGGCGCGCGGCCCGACCGCGACGGCGTCGACGGCATCAGCCCGCTCGGCGCCAACCTGGCCAACACGCCCGTCGAGGAGCTCGAACGCTCCGGTCACGTCCGCGTCGACGGCTACGGCTACCTGCCCGACACCGGCGGCGCCGGCCGGTTCCGCGGCGGCCTGGCCACGTTCCGCGACCTGACGGTGCTCGCTCCCGAAGCGAGCGTGCAGATCCGGTCGGACCGCCGCCGGTTCCTCCCGTACGGCCTCGCGGGCGGCGGGCAGGGCACGCCCTCGGTCAACGTGCTCGACCCCGGCGGCCCCGGCGAGCGCGTGCTGGAGTCCAAGCCGCACCTCGTCCTCACCGAAGGCGCTCGGCATCGGCACGTGACGGCCGGCGGCGGCGGCCACGGACCAGCCTTCACCCGCGATCCCGCCCGGGTCCTCGACGACGTCCTCGACGGCAAGGTGACCCGCGAGGGCGCCGTCCGCGATTACCGCGTCGTGGTCACCGACGAAGACGCCGTCGACCACACCGCAACAAAAGCCTTGCGCACCAGCGAATCCCTTGAGTGTCCGGAAAGGACAATGCCATGACCCTGGGAACCACCGTGGCGGACTCAGCGTCGAGCCGCACCTGGCGCAAGGTCGGCTTCCGCATCATCCCGCTCATCGGTGTCGCCTACGTGATGAGCTACATCGACCGCGCCAACCTCGGCTACGTCGCCGCGCCCATGTCGCGTGACCTCCACCTCGACGGCGCGCAGATCGGCCTAGCCGCAGGGCTTTTCTTCATCGGCTACATCATCGTCGAAGTGCCGAGCAACCTCGCCCTGCGCCGCTTCGGCGCCCGCAAGTGGGTCGCCCGGATCATGCTCACGTGGGGGCTGGTCACCGGCGCCACGGCGGCCGTCCACTCGGCCACCACGCTCTACGTCGCGCGGCTGCTGCTCGGGTTCGCCGAGGCCGGGCTCGCCGCCGGAATCCTGCTCTACCTCACGTACTGGTTCCCGCGTCGCCAACGATCGTGGGCGCTGACCGGGTTCTTCCTGATGATCCCGGTGTCCTCCATCGTCGGCTCCCCACTGGCGGCGGCTTTGCTGACGTGGAGCCAAAGCCTGTTCGGCATCGCCGGCTGGCGCTCGCTGTTCCTCGTCGAGGGCGGGCTCACGATCGTGATCGGCGTGCTGATCTTCTGCTTCCTGCCCGACCGGCCCTCGCAGGCCCGCTGGCTCGACGAGCGTGAAAAGGCCACGCTGGAGCGGACTTTGGCGGCGGAAGCGGAAGAACAGCGGGGCCACGGCGCTCTCACCGGCCTGCGCCCAGCGCTGACCAGCGGCCGGGTGTGGGCGCTGGCCGTGACGTTCTTCGCCATCGTGTTCGGTCTCTACCCGCTCGCGTTTTTCCTGCCCACGATGATCACCTCGATCACCCACGGCGTCGACGGCGCGGCCGACGTGAGCAGCGTGCTGCTGTCCGGGATCCCGTACGTCGTGGCGGCGATCGCGATGCTCGCCTGGGCGAGGTTCGCGGGCCGGCGCAGCGCGGTCGTCGCCACGGGGGTTCCCATGGCGGTCGGTGCCGCCGGGCTGCTGCTGGCCACGTTCGCGGGCAGCGGGCTGTTGTTCATCGTGGCCGTGTGCCTGAGCGTGGCCGGGATCTACACCGCTATGCCGCAGTTCTGGCGGATCCCCGCGGTCGGGCTCACCGGCACGGCCGCGGCGTCCGGCATCGCCCTGATCAACTCCGTCAGCAACCTGAGCGGGTTCGTCGGGCCATACTTCACGGGCGCGATCAAGACCGCCACCGGCAGTTTCACCTTCGCGTTGTTGGCGATCGCCGTGATCATGCTCGCCGGCATCGCCGTGCTCGCGACGGCCGGGCGGCGGATGGAACGGCTCGACGGGAAGCTGGTCCCATGACGACCGCACTCATCGTGGGTGACCTCCAGCAGGGCATCACCCGTGACTACGCCTTCGCCCGGCAGGTTCTGCCGCCGGTCACCGACTTGCTGCCCCGGGCACGGGCGGCCGGGGCGCTCGTGGTGTTCGTGCACACCGCGTTCCGGGTCAACCGCGCCGACCTCCCGCCGGGTGACACCGTGCTGACCGGGTTCTTCGAGGCGGGCGACACCTTCCACGAAGGCTCGCCCGGCACGGACCTGGACCTGCCAGTGCTCGCCGAGGACGTCGTGGTGCTCAAACGCCGGGCGAGCGCCTTCGCCGGCACGGACCTGGACCTTGTGCTGCGGGCGCGTGGCGTGGCCGAGGTGGCCGTCGCCGGAGTGGCGACGAGCGCGATGGTCGCCGCGACCTGCTACGACGCCGCCGACCGCGGCTACGGCGTCTCGGTCCTGTCCGACGGCTGCGCCGACGCCGATCCGGAAGTGCACGACTTCTTCCTGCGGAAGGTTTTTCCGGGCCGCGGGTTCGGGATCCGGTCCTGCGCCGACTGGTGACCTTGGCGCACATCGTCAGTCCCCGCGGCAGCCATCGTCAGCGAGTGAGCCGGCGAAACCCGCACGCTGGCTCGATGACAACCGAACTGCCGAGCAACTGGGGCCGCTGGGGCGAGGACGACGAACGAGGTGCGCTGAACCTCATCACCGACGAGGTCCGGGCGCCCGCCGCCCGCGAGGTGCGAACGGGCCGCTGGGTGTCGCTGGCGCTGCCGATCGAGCCGGCGCCGATCCTCAGCGGTCCGTTCGTGCCGGCGAAAGTCGAGGAATCGCCCGTGCAGCAGCTGATGGTGCACCCGGTGCATCCGGATCCTTCGGTCTGCGCGAGCCTCGACGTCCTCCTCGTCACCAACCACCATCCCCGGTCGACCCACCTCGACGCGCTCGCCCACATCGCCGGCGACGGGGCCGTCTACTCCGGACGGCCGCTGGCCGAGTGCGTGACCCCGGCCGGGGTCACGCACGGTTCGAGCGCGGCGTTCAGCGAAGGGATCGTCACGCGCGGGGTTCTCCTGGACCTCGCCGGCGACGGCCCGCTTCCCGAAGGCCACGCCGTGACTGCCGAAGATCTCGAAGCGGCGGAGCTGAGGGACGAGGTCCGCGTCGAGTCCGGTGACGCGCTCGTGGTGCGGTGCGGCTGGGAGTTCACGCCGGATCCGGCGCGGTCGTCGCCGGGGCTGAGCCTCGACGCCGTGCGCTGGATGCATCAACGCGGAGTTTCGGTGTACGCCGGGGACATCGGCGACGCGTTCCCGCCGCTCGATCCCGCCGTACCGTTCCCGCTGCACGTCGTGGCCCTCACGCGCCTGGGTGTGCCGCTGATCGACGCCGCCAACGTCGAGGACCTGGCGGCTACGTGCGCGGAGCTGGGACGCCACAGCTTCCTGCTGGTAGCAGCACCGCCCCGGGTGAACGGCACCACCGGGCTGCCGGTGAACCCCGTCGCGGTGTTCTGAGCGTCCGGTGTGCTGGGCCTCCGGTGTTCTGGTCTCAGCTGCCGACGTCCATGCGCTGCGTGCCGATCACCGACAACAGCCGCAGCGCCTCCTCCGAAGGCGAGCCCGGCACAGCCGTGTAGATCACCACCTGCTGGTCGCGGTCGGTCAGGTCGAGCACGTCGCAGTTGACCGTGAGCGGGCCGACCACCGGGTGCCGGAACGTCTTGCGCAGGCTGGGTTCGGCGGTCACGTCGTGCGACGCCCACAGGCGCGCGAAGTGCTCGCTGCCGGCGAGCAGGTCGTGGACGAGCTCGGTCACCTCGGGGTCGTCCGGGTATCGGGCGGCGGTGGCACGCAGGTTGCGGGCGGCGTAGCGGGCGAACTCGTCGGCGTCGGACACTCCGTAGAGGCGCTGGTCGTCGGAACGCAGGAACACGCGGCGGACCAGGTTGCGGTCGCGCCGCGGCAGCGCGGAGAAGTCCTCCATCAGAGCGGCGGCGAGGTCGTTCCAGGCGATCACCTCGTACGTCGCCGACATCACCATCGCGGCGGCCTGCGGCAACCGGTCCAGCAGATCGAGGATGCTCTGGCGCACCACGCGCGACGGCCCGGGCAGCGGCGCCGCGGGTTCACCGGCGAGGTGGTGCAGGTGCTCGCGCTCGGCGTCGCTCAGGCGCAACGCGCGCGTGAGCCCGCCGAGCACCTCACGCGACGGGTGCGGGCCGCGCGCCTGTTCGAGGCGCGTGTAGTACTCGGTCGAGATGAACGCCAGCTGCGCCACCTCCTCGCGGCGCAGCCCCGGCGTGCGGCGGCGCGGCCCCGCGGGCAGCCCGACGTCGGCCGGAGTGATCCGCTCGCGCCGGCTGCGCAGGAAGCCGGCCAGTTCTCGCCTGTCCACGCCTCCAGTATCCGCGTCTCACGGCGCTCAACCAGGTACTGCCGATGCCTGAATAAGCCCGCCGCGGCGTCGCAGCCTGGGTTCATGGAACTCCACGAAACACCCGGCCTGCTGGCCGGCAAGGTCGCTTTCGTCTCCGGCGCGGGCCGGGGCATCGGTGCCGCCGCGGCGCGCCTGTTCGCCCGGGAAGGCGCCCGCGTGCTGCTGGCGGCCCGCACGGAAACCCAGCTCAAGACCGTGACCGAAGAGATCCGCGCCGCCGGCGGCACCGCCGACTACGTGCTCTGCGACCTCGCCGACGCCGCCAGTTTGCGAGCCGCCGTCGACCGCGCGGCCGAGCTCTACGGCCGCCTCGACATCGCCTTCAACAACGGCGCCACGATCCAGCAGCCCGGCCCGATGGACCGCCTGTCCGAGGCCGAGTTCGACCACGTCTTCGCCGTGAACCTCAAGGGCGTGTGGCTCGCCATGGCCGCGGAGGTCGCCGCCATCCGCGCGACGGCGGGCACCGGCGCCATCGTGAACACGTCGTCGGTCGGCAGTCTGCGGGGCAACCCCGAACTGCCCGCGTACGGCGCCATGAAGCGAGCCGTCAACAGCCTCACCGAGTCCGCCGCCGTCACCTACGGCCCGGAAGGCATCCGCGTCAACGCCATCACCCCGGGCAACACCCTCACCGAGATGATCCGCGCGTGGGAGGCGGAGTCGCCGGGCCTGCAGGACCGCCTCGTCTCGGCGACCCCCCTGCGCCGCGGCGCCGAGCCGGCAGAGATCGCGGAAGCCGCGGCCTGGCTCCTGAGCGACCGCGCCTCCTACGTGACGGGCGCCATCCTCCGAGTCGACGGCGGCGCGGGAGTCTGAGCGCGAAACCGCACTCCAGCGACGGAGTTCCCGGTATTCTCGGGTGATTGACTCTCTGGGGGTGTCATGCGGAAGTCCCTGTGGTTCGCGCTGCCCGCGGCCGTGCTCGCGGTGGCCGCGGTGGCGGCGCCGCTCGACGAGGACGCGGCCGTGGCGGCGGTGAAGCTCGACCCGGCGCTGAGCCTGGACCGCACGACGTACGAACCGGGTGCGCCGGTGCGGGGGACGCTCGCGATCACGAACGACACCGGCCGGCGGGTCGACGGCGTGCGCGTGACGTGTGCGTCGGCGGATCCCGCTGATCGCATGGCGCTCAACGGGGTCCAGACCAACCAACCGTTGCAGGGCGGCTTTTCCGGGACGCTCCTCGCGAACCAGACCGTGACCGCGGCGCTGACCGGGCGGGTCACCGAGGACGGCGTGCGGCGCGGCGGGCTGGAGGCCACGTGCGTGGTCACCGCGGGCCGGTTCACCATGCGCGGCGGCGCGGCGGCCGAGGTGATCGGACCGGTCGTGCCGGTGAGCGGGCACGTCCTCGAGGACCGGAAGCCAGTGGCCGGGGCCACGCTCGTCGCGACGAGCCAGAACCCCAGCACGCTCGACCGGACGTGGAGCGCGGTCAGCGGCCCGGACGGCAGCTACCGGCTCTCCGGACTGCGCGCGGGCTACTACCTGCTGAAGGTTCCCGGCCGCGCGGTCGAGAGCGACTTCCTTTTTCTGGTCGCCGGCACGACGGCGGATCACGACGTCGTGCTCACCGGTAGCGGGTGAATGCCACCCCACGCTCCATAGTGGACAATTCCACGCGACGATTTCCCGCACCGAGTTTTACGAAAAAGCCACGGGCCGCCGTAGTGGTCACATGACGCTGAGTGCCGGCCGATCACCCATCCCTAGGATCACCCCGAAGAGTGGTAGCGCGAGCAATCCGCCAAGTAGGTGCGGAAAGCACCTTGCGCAGAGTGAGATAACTCGGCCAAGGCCGCAGCGTTACATCACTCTTTAGTGGTGAAATTGCGGAAAACGTGGTCACTGGCCCGGCTGACCGGCGCGCTGCGCAGTCGATCTTGCTTTGCAATTCCGGGCCCCCTTGATAGCGTCGCGTTCTCGCCGGTGATCGACAGTTGCGTCGGGTCACGCGTGGATTCGGGGATCCGCGGGCGGTTCCATTTCTTTGGTGTTCGAAAGGACAATTCATGCGTTCTGCCCTGCTGCGAGGACGGACCCTCGTGGTCGCCGCTCCGGCCCTCGCCCTGCTTGCCACCGCCGCCCCCTCGGCGGTCGCCGCCGACGCGCCTGCCGGGTCGGCCTACGGAGCCTCGGCTTCGGTCTCGCTGCTGGCGGGAGTGTTGGGGGACAAGGGAATCTCGGTCGAGACGGGCAAGATCGCGCCGTCGAACACAGACGGGCCGACGTCGGCGGACGTGGTGAACGTGCCGCTGAAGGGCCTGGTCACGGCGAAGGCCGTCAGCAGCTCCGCGAAGAAGGCCGACGGCAAGGTCGCGTCCAAGGCCTCCATCGTCGACGCCACGCTGCCCGTGCTCGCCCCGCTCGCGGGCGCGACGCCGAAGGCGCGCGTGATCAGCTCCGAGTGCACGTCGACGCCCGACGGCATCACCGCCTCGTCCGAGCTCGCGGGCCTGGACCTCGGCCGCATCGGCAAGCTGCCCGTGGGCACCGCGCCGAATCAGAAGATCGGTGTGCCCGGGGTGGTGCAGGTGATCGTGAACGAGCAGATCAAGCACGACGACGGCTCCCTCACCGTCAACGCCCTGCACGTGAAGCTCCTCGGCGGCAAGACCACCGGCGCGCTGGGCAGCGGCGACATCGTCCTCGCCTCCTCCACCTGCGCGAAGGTCGCGGCGACGCCGAGCACGCCCACCCAGCCCACCGCCCCCGCAAAGCCGCCGGCCCAGGGCCCCGGCCAGGTCACCGTCATCCCGGCCGGCGCGCCGGAGACCGGTGACGGCTCGCTCGCCACGGTGCTCGCTCAGTGAGTGTTCGCTCAGTGAGTGTTCGCTCGGTGAGTGATCGTGCAGTGACCCAACGCCGGTTCGGGCTCTTCGCCCTGCTGCTGGCGCTCGTCGCCACCTTCGCCCTGTCCGGCTGTGGCGCGGACACGACCCCGGCCCAGCAGCCGGCCGCGCCCGCGAGCGCCGCGCCCGTCGTCGGGCTCGCGCGGTCGGTACCGGTCTCGCTCGACGTGCCGAGCATCGACGCGCACTCCTCGCTCGTGCCGCTCGGCCTCAACGCCGACAAGACCGTCCAGGTCCCGCCCGTGACCGAACCACTGCAGGCGGGCTGGTACTCCAACAGCCCGACGCCGGGGCAGGTCGGCCCCGCCGTGGTGCTCGGGCACATCGACGGCAACCACCAGAAGGGCATCTTCTGGCGGCTGCACGAGGTGAAGAAGGGCGACCAGCTCGTGATCGGGCGCCAGGACGGGTCCAAGGCCACCTTCACCGTCACGAAGGTCGACCAGATCGCGAAGAAGGAATTCCCCACCGACGCGGTCTACGGCAACACCGCCGACCCGCAGATCCGTCTCATCACGTGCGGCGGGGCGTTCGACCCCGCCGCGCACAGCTACCTCGACAACATCATCGTCTACGGCTCGCTCAACACGTAGGCGTCTCCCCGGACCAGGGCCCTGTCGACTCGCGCTCGGGCGAGTCGACAGGGCCCTGGCTTCCCTCCCCGTGGTCTCAAACTCGGTGGTATCTCACGCCGCCACAGCTGCTGTCGTCAGCAACGCAGCCCCGGCCGGCGTCAGCTCCGCCGGCACCTGCTGCCCGACGAGCCCGAGCCGCGCCGGGCGGACGAGACCCTGGTGCGCCAGCGCGTGGGCGGTGAACTGGTCGCAGCACGGCAGTCCGTCGACGAACAGGTCCGGTTCGGCGCTGCAGGTCACCCGCGCGCGCCCGGCCGCGACGGCCCGCAACATCGCGATCCCGCGTGAGCTGGTTCCCATGGCTGCCTCCTGAAGTCGGTCCTTACCCCTACGTCGAAGCCGAGACCGCCATTTCGACATCCCCGCACTTTCGATGTCGCAGCGCCGTGACCTGACAGCGCCCTAACCTGAGAAGGGGAAGCCGCACACTCGATCGGGAGCGCCCATGTTGATCGAAGACCTGCAAGCCGTCCTGCCGCCCGAGGTCCTCGTGCGCGACCCCGACGTGCTGCGCAGCTTCGCCCACGACGAGGCCGAATGGGCGCCGTGGGCGCTGCCCGAGGTCGTCGTGCGGCCGCGCTCGGCGGAAGACGTGCAGGCCGCCGTGAAGGTCTGCCTCAAGCACCGCACGCCCGTGGTCACGCGCGGCGCCGGCACCGGGCTGTCCGGTGGCGCCAACGCCGTGGCGGGCTGCGTCGTGCTCGTCACCGACCGCATGACGGCGATCCACGAGATCGACGCGGTCGAGCGCCTCGCCGTGGTCGGCCCGGGCGTCGTGAACGACGACCTGCGCGCCGCCTGCGCCGAGCACGGCCTCTGGTACCCACCCGACCCGGCGAGCTCCCCGTGGTCGACGATCGGCGGCAACGTCGCCACCAACGCGGGCGGCGTGTGCTGCGTGAAGTACGGCGTGACCCGCGACTACGTGCTCGGCCTGCAAGTCGTCACGGGCACCGGCGAACTCGTGCGGCTGGGGCGCCGCACCGCGAAGGGCGTGGCGGGCTACGACCTCGCCGGCCTGATGGTCGGCTCCGAGGGCACGCTCGGCGTCATCACCGAGATCACCGTGCGCCTGCGAGCCCAGCGCGCGCCCGAGAGCACGGTGGCGGGCTACTTCGACTCGACCGTCGCCGCGGGCGAAGCGGCCGCCGCGATCCGGGCGGCCGGCGTGGTGCCCTCGGCGCTGGAGCTGGTCGACCGCCACTGCCTCGTCGCCGTGGACGAGTGGAAGAACATGGGGCTGTCGGCTGACGCGGAGGTGGTGCTGCTGGGCCGCAGCGACGCGCCGGGCGCGGCGGGGGAGCACGAGGCCGCCGTGATGCTCGCGTGCTTCGAGAAGGCGGGCGCCACGTGGGCGGCGCAGTCGTCGGACCAGGCGGAGGCCGACGCGCTGTTCGCCGCGCGACGGCTGGCGTACCCGGCGCTGGAGCGGCTCGGCCCGCTGCTGACCGAGGACGTCTGCGTGCCCACCCACCTCGTGCCCGAGATGCTCGCGCGCATCGACCTCGCGGCGAAGCGGCACAACACGCTCATCGCCAACGTCGCGCACATCGGCGACGGCAACCTCCACCCGTTGCTCAGCACGCCGGCCGGCGACGAGGACGCGCGGCGGCGCGCGCAGGCCGCGTTCGACGACATCGTGGCCGACGCACTGGCCCTCGGCGGCACCGTGACCGGCGAACACGGTGTGGGCCTGCTCAAGCGGCCGGGGCTGCAAAACGAGCTCGGACCGGCGGTTCTGCAGATGCACCAGGCCGTGAAAAACGCGCTGGACCCGCACGGGATCCTCAATCCCGGGAAGGTTTTCGCTGTTCACTCGGTCGAGTGAACGTAAATAGTCCTCAAAGGACAGTGATCATCCTGTGACGGTTCTCTCGTAACCGATTTACGAAGTTGGTTGCCACAGGCAAGCAACTTGCTTAGCCTAGCTAAGGGAACGAGAGAAGGGTTTCACTGTGGCCGAGCGCAGAACGTATTCACTCGCGGAACTGGGTCCGCGATACAAGTGGATCGCGCTGTCCAACACGACGCTGGGCATGCTGATCGCGACGATCAACTCGTCGATCGTGCTCATCGCGCTGCCCGACATCTTCAAGGGCATCGGGATCAACCCGCTGGAGCCGGCCAACACCAGCTACCTGCTGTGGATGATCATGGGCTTCCTGGTGGTCACCGCCGTACTGGTGGTGAGCTTCGGGCGGCTGGGGGACATGTACGGCCGCGCCAGGATGTACAACCTCGGCTTCGCGGTGTTCACCGTGTCGTCGATCTTCCTGGCCATCACCTGGTTCGACGGTGACGCGGCGGCGCTCTGGCTCATCGGCTGGCGCATCGTGCAGGGCATCGGTGGCGCGTTCCTGATGGCGAACTCGTCGGCCATCCTCACCGACGCGTTCCCCTCCAACCAGCGTGGTCTCGCGCTGGGCATGAACGGTGTCGCGGCGATCGCGGGTTCGTTCCTCGGCCTGGTCGTCGGCGGCGTCCTCGCGCCCGTCGACTGGAACCTGATCTTCCTGGTGTCGGTGCCCTTCGGCGTGGTCGGCACGATCTGGGCGTACTTGAAGCTGCACGACACCGGGGTGCGTAAGCACGCGAAGATGGACTGGTGGGGCAACATCACCTTCGCGGTCGGCCTGATCGCGGTGCTGGTGGGCATCACCTACGGCATCCAGCCCTACGGCTCGTCGCCGACCGGCTGGGGCAGCCCGATGGTGCTCTCGTGCCTCATCGGCGGTATCGCGGTGCTGATCGCGTTCGTGGTCATCGAGACCAAGGTAGCCAACCCGCTGTTCCGGCTTTCGCTGTTCCGGATCCGGTCGTTCAGCTGGGGCAACCTCGCGAACCTCACGGCGTCGCTCGGGCGCGGTGGCCTGCAGTTCATCCTGATCATCTGGCTGCAGGGCATCTGGCTGCCGCAGCACGGCTACACCTTCGAACAGACGCCGCTGTGGGCCGGCATCTACATGCTGCCCATGACCGTCGGCTTCTTGGTGTCCGCGCCGACGGCCGGCATCCTGTCCGACCGCATCGGCAGCCGGCTGCTCGCGTCGAGCGGCCTGGTGATCACCGCGATCACCTTCCTGCTGCTGATCCTGCTGCCAGTGAACTTCAACTACTGGGCCTTCGCGGCGATCCTGCTCGTCAACGGCATCGGCATGGGCATGTTCTCCTCGCCCAACCGCGCCGAGGTGATGAACAGCCTGCCGGCCGACGCCCGCGGCTCCGGCGCGGGCATGATGACCACGTTCCAGAACGCGGCCATGGTGCTCTCGATCGGCTTCTTCTTCAGCCTGATCATCGCGGGCCTCTCGGACAACCTCCCGACGGCGATGTTCCAGGGCCTCACCGCCCACGGCGTGGCCGCCGGGCCGGCAAACCAGGTGGCGCACCTGCCGGCGGTGGCCGTGCTCTTCGCGGCGTTCCTCGGCTACAACCCGATCCAGCAGCTGCTGGGCGGCCAGCTGGGCAGCCTGCCGCCGGACCAGGCCTCGTTCCTGACCGGGCGCAGCTTCTTCCCGAACCTGATCTCGGGTCCGTTCCAGGACGGTCTGGCCGTGGCGTTCGGCTTCGCCATCGTGGTCTGCCTGATCGGTGCGGTCGCGTCGCTGCTCACGAAGGACAAGGGCAAGACTTCGGAATCGGTGGGCGAGGAGCTGGCCGCGGTCGCCGGGGAGTCCGGCGGCGGGCCGAGCGAGCTGGTGGCTCCGACCAGCGAGCGGTGACCATTTCGGGTGCACGGGCCGTCCCGGGATTCGTTCCCGGGACGGCCCGTTTCCCTATGCCGGGACGGGCTCTTTAGCCGGTGTGGGTTCGGGCCGCTTCGCGGTGACCCGCCGGCCGAGCGCGATCATCGGCAGCTCGACCCAGCGATAGAGCAGGTCGGCCATCAGCAGCGCGACGGCCGTGACGCCGACCGCGGTGAGCGTGCGCGGGTGCGCAAGCTGCGGCACCAGCCCCGCGAGTGTCCAGCCGGCGATGGACTGGATGAGGTAGAGCGAGTAGGACCGCTCCCCGATGAACCGCAGGGGTTTCAGGGAAAGCACGCGGCTCAGCGGCCCGCCGGCCACGAGCGAGGGCAGCAGCAGCGCCACGAGCACCGCGTAGGCCGTGCCGACGGCGACGCCCCCGTCGTCGTGCAGGGCGACGGTGAGGTCGGTGAAGAACACCTGCACCACCACGATCGCCGCGGCCACCGCGATCCCCGCCACCGGGTGCGTGAACGCCTTCAGCGCGGCGAACCCCTTGGCGTGGTGGAGAACGATGGCCACCGTGCAGCCGATGACGATGGACGCGTACGCGCCGGAGTAGGGGACCACCGGCACGAGCGCGACGAGCGCGACCACCAGGCCCAGCGCGAGGCTGAATCGTTTCGCGAACGCGAGCCCGGCTACGCCGAACGCCAGCACGGGCCACACCAGGTAGAACTTCTGCTCCACTCCGAGCGTCCACGCCACCCCGAACACCCCGATGACGTGGAACTCGTTGAGGAACGTCGCGAACCACGGCAGTGCGCCCAGCAGCGCACTCGACCGCAGCTCACCACGCGCGTACGTGACCACGACGAAGATCCCGAGCACCACGTAGTACACCGGCAGGATCCGGAACGCCCGCCGCAGGTAGAAGTTCTTGAGCGAGACGCGGCCGGTGCGGTCCTCCTCGCGCAACGCCAGCGTCGTGATCAGGAACCCGGACAACACGAAGAACACGTGCACGCCGATCCACCCGTTCGCGCGCACCCACGCGCTGCCTCCGAAGTGGAACAACACCACCAGCACCGCGGCGATCGCCCGCACCCCGTCCAGCGCCGGGAACCGCTTGGTGGCGAGGTAGGTTTTGTGGGTCATCAGCATGAGCTCCCCCGGTCCGCCGCCCGACTGCTCGCGTACTGTAATCAGGCACGGCGGGTATTCACTCTTTGGGGTTACTCGTGCTGGTCGGGGACGGGTTCTGAGGCGCTCCGGGCCGGGATTTACCGGCCGAACGACGCCGTCGCGATCTTCACCGGGTGCTTCGGCGCACCGTCCAGTGGCCCGTTCGGATCGGTCGGAATGATGCCGTCCTTCACCATCCGGTCGATCGCGTCCATGCCACGCACGACCTTCCCCAGCACCGAATACTGCGCGGGAATGTGCGCGAACGAATGGACGATGAAGAACTCCGACCCGTTCGTCCCCGGGCCCTGGTTACCCATCGCGATGGTGCCGCGCTCGTACGTCTCCGCGCCCGACACCTCGTCCGGGAACTTGTAGCCTGGGCCGCCCTTTTCGACTTCATAGAGGTCGCCGCACTGGAGCACGCCGAGGCGCTCCGAATCAGACAGGCGCCAGCACTGCGAACGGTCGTAGAAGTGCTGCATGACCAGCGACACCATGTTCGCCACACCACACGGGGCGGCGCCGGCGCGATCCAAGCGAACCGTGACCGGCCCGTAGTTGAAGTGGAAGGTCACGTCGACCGTGCCGCGCGTCAAGGCGAAGGGCAGCGGCCGGAGCACCGGGCGAGCCGCCGGGTTGTCCGGCGTCGGCGTGAAAGAGCAGCGGACAACCGGCGCGGACGCAGCTGTGGCCGGCGCGGCGAACAGCGCCACACCGGCCACGACCGAAAGAACGAGAGCGACCCAGCGTGACGTCATAGCCCCGCAAGGTAGCGAACGGGAACCTACTTGCGCCAGGCCGTGCGGCGCTTGCGGAAGTCGAGCACGAGCAACAGGGCGAGGAACGCGGCGAGGCCGATGAGCCACACGTTCTCGGTGTTGTTCTCGTGGTTGCCCTTGATCATGAGCAGCAGAATGACGACGCTGACCCAGCCGGCGATGCGGGTGGCCTTCGGGAACGACCCGTGCCAGCCCCACTCGGCCGACGGCTCGTCGCGCGGGTCCACTTCGGGGCGCTTCTCGATCGCCTTGCCTGCCACGATCACTCCTCCTGACCCGCTCAACCTGGTACGCCGTAATGATCCCACACCCCCGAGTGCTCCGCGGAGACGGGCCGCGGCTCGGCGGGCGATAATGGCGTGCGATGACTACCTCGCGAAGCGTCCTCGTGCTCGGCTCGACCGGGTCCGTCGGAGCCCAGGCCCTCGACGTCACCGCTCGTAACCCCCACCTGTTCACCGTCGCGGGCATCGCCGCCGGTGGCTCCGACCCGCAGGCGCTCGCCGCGCAGGCCCTGGCCCACGGCGTGGAGGCCGTGGCCGTGAGCCGCCCGACGGTGGTCGAAGACCTGCAGCTCGCGCTGTACGCGGAGGCGCAGCGGCGCGGCTACTCCCGGGGCGAGTTCCGCATCCCGCGCATCTTCGCCGGCGCCGACGCCGTGACGGAGCTCATCGACGCGGTGAACGTCGACGTCGTGCTCAACGCCCTGCCCGGGTCGCAGGGCCTTCAGCCCACGCTCAAAGCCCTGGCCACCGGCTCGACGCTCGCGCTGGCCAACAAGGAGTCGCTCATCGCGGGCGGGCCGCTCGTGCTCGCGGCCGCGAAGCCGGGGCAGATCGTGCCGGTCGACTCCGAGCACTCGGCCATCGCGCAGGCCCTGCGCTCCGGCCGGGACAACGAGGTCGCGCGCCTGGTGCTCACGGCGTCGGGCGGGCCGTTCCGCGGCAAGAAGCGCGAGGACCTCTCCGATGTGACCATCGAGCAGGCCATGGCGCACCCGACGTGGTCCATGGGCCCGGTCATCACGATCAACTCGGCCACGCTCATCAACAAGGGCCTGGAGCTGATCGAGGCCGCGCTGCTGTTCGGCATCCAGCCCGCGCGCATCGACGTGACCGTGCACCCGCAGTCGATCATCCACTCGATGGTGACGTTCGTCGACGGCTCGACGATCGCCCAGGCCAGCCCACCCGACATGCGGCTGCCGATCGCGCTTGCGCTGCACTGGCCCGAGCGCGTGCCCGGCGCCGCCGCGGCGTGCTCGTGGGACACGGCCGCGAGCTGGACGTTCGAGCCCCTCGACAACGAGGCGTTCCCGGCGGTCGAGCTGGCGCGCCACGTCGGCACCGAGGGCGGCTGCCTGCCCGCCGTCTACAACGCGGCGAACGAGGAGGCCGTGGCCGCCTTCCTCGCGCAGAACACCGGTTTCACGTCGATTGTGGACACTGTTTCCCAGGTGGTCGAAGCCGCCGACGAATGGCGTCGCGAACCGCGCGACGTCGAGGACGTACTCGCCGCCGAGCACTGGGCTCGAAGGCGCGCAGGATCGATGCTGGGTAAGGGGAAGTAGCGCGTGCTCGCCTACATCATCGGGGTGGTGCTGTTCGCCCTGGGCATCTGCATCTCCGTCGCGCTGCACGAGGCCGGCCACATGGTCACGGCCAAGATGTTCGGCATGAAGGTCCGCCGGTACTTCATCGGCTTCGGGCCCACCATCTTCTCGTTCCGCCGCGGCGAGACCGAGTACGGCGCGAAGTGGATCCCGCTCGGCGGGTTCTGCGACATCGCCGGCATGACGGCGCTCGACGAGGTGACCCCGGACGAGGCGCCGCGCGCGATGTGGCGGTTCAAGACGTGGAAGCGCACCGTCGTGATGTCGGCGGGCTCGATCACGCACTTCATCCTCGGCTTCATCGTGCTCTACCTGATGTCGATCACGATGGGCCTGCCGAACATCGCCGCCGCGTCGGAGCCGGTGCAGCCCGTCATCCAGGGCACGTCGTGCGCCCGCCCGGCCACCACCACGCAGCAGCTGAGCGACACCTCGTGCCCGCCCGGCGCCCCGACGCCGGCGGCGACGGCCGGGATCAAGGCGGGCGACAAGATCGTCTCCGTGGCGGGCAAGCCCACCGCGAGCTGGACCGACGTGCTGCAGGTCGTGCAGGCGGCGAACGGCCCCACGCCGATCGCCGTGCAGCGCGGCGACAAGACCGTGAACCTGGTCGTGGACATCCCGCGCGTGCAGCGGCTGGGCACCGACGGCAAGGTGCACGAGGTCGGCATGATGGGCGCGTCCACCGTGGTCCCGCCCCTGTACCTGCACTACAACGGCCTCACCGGCATCGGCGCCACGTTCTCGTTCACCGGCGACATGTTCGCCCAGACCGCGCAGCGCCTCGTGGAGTTCCCCGAGCGCATCCCGGCCGTGGTGAGCGCGATCTTCGGCGGCGAGCGCGACCCGAACACGCCCGTCAGCGTCGTCGGCGCGAGCCGGATCGGCGGCGAGGCCGTGGAGCAGGGGCTGTGGCAGATCTTCTTCTTCCTGCTGGCCAGCCTGAACTTCTTCATCGGCGTGTTCAACCTGCTGCCGCTGCTGCCGCTGGACGGCGGGCACATCGCCGTCGTCTGGTACGAGAAGGTGCGCGACTGGCTGCGCGGCCTGCGCGGCAAGGCGGCGGGCGGACCGGTCGACTACACCAAGCTTTCGGCCGTCACGATGGTGCTCGTCGTGATCGGCGGCGGCATCACTCTACTGACGGTCACAGCGGACATCGTGAACCCGATTCGCTTGCAGTAACCGGTCCCACCGGTCGGGTCACTACCCGGCCGGTGGGCTCCCGACCGGGGGTAACGCTGCTCACCGTGACGGCTGACTTCGTTGAAGCAGGGCCGGATGGAGTAGGTACGCTGGGGACGTGACCGTCGCGCTAGGTATGCCCGCACTGCCGCCCCCCGTCCTCGCCGAGCGCCGCAAAACCCGCCAGCTCCACGTGGGTTCCGTCGGTGTCGGCAGCGACTTCCCCATCTCCGTCCAGTCGATGACGACGACGCTGACCTCCGACGTCAACGCCACCCTCCAGCAGATCGCCGAGCTCACCGCCGCCGGCTGCGACATCGTCCGTGTCGCGTGCCCGTCCGCCGACGACGCCGAGGCGCTGCCCGCGATCGCGAAGAAGTCGCAGATCCCGGTGATCGCCGACATCCACTTCCAGCCCAAGTACGTGTTCGCCGCCATCGAGGCCGGCTGCGCCGCCGTGCGCGTGAACCCGGGCAACATCCGCAAGTTCGACGACCAGGTCAAGGAGATCGCGCAGGCCGCGAAGGACCACGGCACGCCGATCCGGATCGGCGTCAACGCCGGTTCGCTGGACAAGCGGCTGCTCGAGAAGTACGGCAAGGCCACGCCCGAGGCGCTCGCCGAGTCGGCCATGTGGGAGGCCTCGCTCTTCGCCGAGCACGACTTCCACGACATCAAGATCTCGGTCAAGCACAACGATCCGGTCGTGATGGTCCGCGCCTACGAGATCCTCGCCGAGCAGTGCGAGTACCCGCTGCACCTCGGCGTCACCGAGGCCGGGCCGGCGTTCCAGGGCACGATCAAGTCGGCCGTCGCGTTCGGCGCGCTGCTGACCCAAGGCATCGGCGACACCATCCGCGTGTCGCTGTCCGCGCCGCCGGTCGAAGAGGTGAAGGTCGGCAACCAGATCCTGCAGTCGCTGAACCTGCGCCCGCGCAAGCTGGAGATCGTGTCGTGCCCGTCGTGCGGTCGCGCGCAGGTGGACGTCTACACGCTCGCCGACCAGGTCACGGCCGGTCTGGAGGGCATGGAGATCCCGCTGCGCGTCGCGGTGATGGGCTGCGTCGTCAACGGCCCCGGCGAGGCCCGCGAGGCCGACCTGGGCGTCGCGTCCGGCAACGGCAAGGGCCAGATCTTCGTGAAGGGCGAGGTCATCAAGACCGTGCCCGAGCACGCGATCGTGGAGACCCTGATCGAAGAGGCCATGCGTATCGCCGAGGAAGCCGGCGAGGGCATCGGCGAGGGTTCGCCGAGCGTCACGGTCGGCTGAGTTTTCGGCTCTTGTGAAACCGGCCCCGCCTTTGTCGCGGGGCCGGTTTTTTCAGCCCTGCAGGTGGTGCTGGGCGGCGTCCTTGATCTGCATGCGCACGTTCTCCAGGGCCGCGGCGACCTCGTCGATCTGCTGGCTGGCCAGCTGGATCGCGCCCTGGATGGACGTGGCGGTGGACGTCTCGCCGAGTAGCCCGAGCACCTGCGACTGCAGGTCCTCCAGCTCGCCCTTCGTCGCGAGGGCGATGCCGGTGGGCACCGAGTCGGCCAGCAGTTCGAGCTGCTGGGCCTGCTCCTGGATCGTCACTCCCGCGTCCTTTCTCCGGTGGCCCCCGCTGTCCGTGGTAGCAGAAACCGGTGCTTCGCGGCCTACGCTGGTCAGGTGAGTCACAGCTGGGCCACCCGCTTGCCGCACCCGGTGCTGCGGCCGCTGGTCACGCGCTACGTCGGCTACGCCCAGAACGACGTCACGTTGTCGGTTCATCGCGGCCTGCCGTCCCGGCACGTGACGCTGATCATCAGCCTGGAACAGCCGATCCGCTTCGCCGGCCTGCCCGGCGAGGGCACCCTGCAGGCCCTGGTCGGCGGGCTGCACACCTCGCCGGCGCTCATCACGCAGGACCGGGTGCAGCGCGGCCTGCACATCGAGCTGGACCCGCTGGGTGTGCGTTCCCTGCTCGGCGTGACGGCGGCTGAGCTGAGCGGGCGGGTCGTGGACCTCGCCGAGTTCGGCCGGCCGTGGGCGCTGTTGCCTTCGCGTCTTTTCGAGGCTGCGGATTGGCCTTCCCGGTTTGCCGTGCTGGACGAGGTCCTGGCTTCTTCGGCTGCTTCGGCGCCCCCTCCGGCTCCTGAGCTGGGGGAGGCTTGGCGGCTTCTGCGGGTGCGTTCGGGCGGTGTGCGGGTGACGGACCTGGCTTCTTCGGTCGGCTGGAGCCGGCGGCATTTCGGTGAGCGCTTCCGCGCGGAGGTCGGCCTGGCTCCGAAGCAGGTGGCGCGGGTGTTGCGCTTCGAACGCGCCGGTCGTCTGTTGCGGGCGGGTTCGCCGGACCTGGCCTCGGTGGCTGTCGAGGCCGGCTACTACGACCAGGCGCACCTGTCGAACGAGTGGCGGGCGTTGGCGGGGTGCTCGCCGCGGACGTGGATCGCCGAGGAGCTCCCGTTCCTCCAAGACGACTCGGTGCCCCCGGAACCAGACTCGGGGGCATGACACCTCAACCGACAGTCTGGCCCGCCCTCCGTTACGACGACGCCCCCGCGGCCGTGCGCTTCCTCGTCGACGTCCTCGGCTTCGAGGAAACGCTGGTGGTCCCCGGCGGCGCCGAGCGCGCCATCGCCCACGCCGAGCTCCGCTGGCCCGAAGGCGGCGCGGTGATGCTCGGCAGCACCGGCGGCCCCGCCGACGACGTCCACGACGCCATGAAACCGGGCACCGGCGCGGTCTACGTCGTCTCCGACCACGTGGACGCCATCCACGCCCGCGTGCGCGCCGCCGGCGGCGACATCACCCTCGACCTGCACGACACCGACTACGGCTCGCACACCTTCAGCCTGCGCGACCCGGAGGGCAACAGCTGGACGATCGGCACCTACCGGGGAGCGTGAGCGCGGGGTTTGCCCGCTCGGCCCGGAGCCTCGATCGCCTGCCGCCGGCGCGTCGCGACCGGCTACTGGACTGGTCGTTCGAAGGTCACCAAGAGCCCGTCAACCCCTCCCGGACCGACACGGCCCTTCACGTCCGCCGAGGTGATCGCCTTCAGTTGCCAGCCGTCGCGGGCGTGGTCGTTCAGCAGGCGTTCGAGCTTGTCACCCGACATTTTGCCGCCCATGAGCTTCTCGCGGAGTTCGACGACCTTGTACGTGTAGCGCTGCATGTGTCCGATTGTGCCGTTCATCTGAGCGTGTCGGTGGGCTTGCGTTCCGTTCATCCGCGTCATCTGGCACTCTGGACACTGTGTTGCGGCTTGCAGGTGCACGGCTGCTCGACGATCGGGACTACCCAGCGGTGCGCGCCGCGCTGGCCGCCGACCCGGTGAGCAGCTGCATGGTCAGCGCCAGGGTCGAGGCCGCGGGCCTCGACCCTTGGCGGCTCGGTGGCGAGCTCTGGGCCGCCGACGGCCGCTCGGGGCGGTCCACGCGGTTCCAGGGCTTGTGTTTTGCCGGCCCGAACCTGATTCCGTTGCGCGGCAACGCGTCGGCGTTGCGGTCGTTCGCGGACCGGGCGTTGCGCAGGCAGCGCACGTGCTCGTCGCTCGTCGGGCCTGCCGAGCAGGTGCTGGGGTTGTGGGACGAGCTTTCGAGCGAGTGGGGGCCCGCGCGCGAAGTGCGGGGTGACCAGCCGCTGATGGCGCTCGACGGCAGCCCGCACGTCAAAGCCGACCCGCACGTGCGCGCGGTGCGGCCGGACGAGCTGGATCGCTACCTGCCCGCGGCCGTCGCGATGTTCATCGAGGAGGTGGGCGTCGATCCGCGCAGTGGCGACGGCGGCGCCAGCTACCGCGCGCGCGTGAGCGAGCTGATCGCCACCGGACGGGCGTTCGCCCGGTTCGAAGACGGCGAGGTCGTGTTCAAGGCCGAGATCGGCGCGATGTCGGCCGGCGTCGGCCAGATCCAGGGCGTGTGGGTGCACCCGGCGCGCCGCAGCGGCGGCCTCGGCACCGCGGGCACGGCCGCGGTCGTCAACCGGCTCGTGCACGGCCTCGGCCGCACCGCGAGCCTCTACGTGAACGCGTTCAACTCACCCGCGCTCGCCGCGTACCGCCGGATCGGGTTCCAGCAGGTCGGCCAGTACGCGACCGTCCTGTTCTGAACCCGATTCGCCCTTCCGGGTCGGCGTTTCGGCCCGGGACCTGCCTGCCGGGCTGGTTCGATCCGACGCATGGCACCTGGTCGGCACCCGCACCGTCGACACCGCGCAGCGGCCCTGACCGCCGCCGTCGTGACCGTCCTGCCGCTCGCCGGCTGCGGTCTGTTCTCGTCCGACGGCCCGGAAGACACGCTCGCCGCCTTCCTCACCGCCGTCAGCTCTGGTGACGTCGCCGCGGCCGCCGCGCGCACCGACTCGCCCGACGCCGCGAAGACCCTGCTCACCCAGGTCCGCGCCGCGCTCAAGCCCGAGTCGATCGAGGCGAGCGACGAGACCGTGAAGCAGTCGGGCGACAACGCCACCGGCGGCTACCGCCTCACCTGGCACCTCCCGAAGGGCCGCACCTGGAGCTACACCTCCGACGCGCAGCTGCGCTCGGCCGAGGACAGCTGGCAGGTGCACTGGCAGCCCACCGTCGTGCACCCGCAGCTGGCGCCGTCGCAGAGCATCGCGATCGTGGCCGATCCGGCCGAGCCCGCGCCGGTCCTCGACCGCGACGGCTTCCCCCTGCTGCGCCCGCAGACCGTGATCGGCGTCGTCGTGGACCCGGCGAAGACGGGCAACACCACAGCCGTCGCCAGCAAGCTCGGCTCGGCGCTGCACCGCTTCGAGCCGACGGTGACCGGCCGCTCCGTGCTCGATGGCATCAAGGCCACCAAACCCGGCGCCGCCTACCCCGTGCTTTCCTTGCGCGACACCGACTACGAGCAGGTCAAGCCCACCATCTACGACCTGCCTGGCGTCCGCTTCACGAGCCAGGAACGCCTTCTGCCCGACGATCGCGACACCGGCCGCCAGATCCTGCCCGCACTGCGCGCGATGGTCGAGCAGCAGGCCGCGGGCGGCGCGGGCTGGCGGATCGTCTCGCTCGACGTCACCGGCAGCGAGGCCAGCGAGCTCTACGCCGTGCCGCACAAGGACTCGCCGGCCGTCACGAGCACGCTCAGCACCCACATCCAGACGGCCGCTGAGAAGGCCCTTGCGCCAGTGAAGACCGCCGCCGCGATCGTGGCGCTGCAGCCGTCGACGGGGCAGCTGCTGGCCGTCGCCCAGAACGAGCCCGCGGACGAGCAGGGACCGCTCGCGCTCACCGGCCGCTTCCCGCCGGGGTCGACGTTCAAGATCGTCACCGCGACGGCCGCGCTCACGGCCGGCCGCGTGAAGGTCGACTCACCCGTCGCCTGCCCGGGCACGGTGACGTTCGCCGGCCGCGTGGTGCCCAACGAAGGCCGGTTCGACCTGGGCACGGTGCCGCTGGCGAAGGCGTTCGCGCAGTCGTGCAACACGACGTTCGCCCAGCTTTCGGCCGACCTTTCGCCGACGGCGCTCACCGACGCCGCGCGCTCGCTCGGCATCGGCGCCGACTTCGTGATCCCCGGCCTCACGACCGTCACGGGGTCCGCGCCGCAGGCTGATTCCGTGGTGCAGCGCGCGGAGAACGGCTTCGGGCAGGGAACCGTGGTCACGAGCCCCTTCGGGATGGCGCTCGCCGCCGCGGCCGTGCAGTCGGGAAAGGTCCCCTCGCCGTCGCTGGTGCGCGGCCGGCCCGCCAGGGTGAGCGGTCTCGGCCCGGCGCCGCGGCCGGACGTGCTCGACGCCGTGCGCTCGATGATGCGCGACGTCGTCACCACCGGCACGGCCACCGCCCTGCGCGACCTGCCCGACGTGCGCGGGAAGACCGGCACGGCCCAGTTCGGCGACGGCACGCACTCCCACGGCTGGTTCGTCGGCTACCAGGGCGACCTGGCGTTCGCGGTGCTGCTCACCGACGCCGGCTCCTCGAAACCGGCCGTCGACGCCGCTCACCGGTTCCTCGCGGGCGTGGCCGCGAAGTGACGTCGTAGTCTGGAGGGCATGTCCGTTCGTGCCCCGTTGAAGCCCGGCGTCCAGACTCCGCGCCGCGCCGTTCCCGCAGACATCGCCCGCCCCGAGTACGTCGACCGGCCGGCGCCGAAGCGGGACACCGGCAACGGCGTGCGCACGCCCGAGGTGATCGAGGCGATGCGCGTGGCGTCGAGGATCGCCGCGCAGGCGCTCGAGGAGGGCGGCAAGGCCGTCAAGCCCGGCGCGACCACCGACGACATCGACAAGGTCGTGCACGAGTTCCTGCTCGACCACCACGCCTACCCGTCGACGCTGGGCTACCGCGCCTTCCCGAAGTCGTGCTGCACCTCGCTCAACGAGGTGATCTGCCACGGCATCCCCGACTCGACCCTGATCGAGGACGGCGACATCTGCAACATCGACGTCACCGCCTTCATCGGCAGCGTCCACGGCGACTGCAACGCCACCTTCCTCGCGGGCGACGTCTCCGAGGAGGCGAAGCTGCTCGTCGAGCGCACGCGCGAAGCCACGGCGCGCGCGATCAAGGCGGTGCGCCCCGGGCGGCAGCTGAACGTGATCGGCCGCGTGATCGAGGCGTACGCGAAGCGCTTCGACTACGGCGTGGTCCGCGACTTCACCGGCCACGGCGTCGGCCCGGCGTTCCACACCGCGCCGACGGTGCTGCACTACGAGGAGCCCTCGGTCCACACGCTGATCGAAGAGGGCATGACCTTCACGATCGAGCCGATGATCACCCTCGGCACCATCGACTACGACGTGTGGGACGACAACTGGACCGTGACCACGAAGGACAAGAAGTGGACGGCCCAGTTCGAGCACACCCTCGTGGTCACGGCCGACGGCGCGGAGATCCTCACGCTCCCGTGAGGTGCGCGGTCCGGGCCAGCTGAGCGGGGTCGGCCTTGCTGCGCGGAGCCGGTGTCTTGGTGCTCTTCGCGGGCACCCCGAGCGACTGGGCGATCAGCTTCGCTTCGGCCTCCATCCCGGCACGGAACGGGTGGTAGGCCACGGCTTCGAAGAGATTCGTGCTCTGGCCGTTGACCCACGCTTTGCCGCGGGCGCACGCGTCGTGGCCGAGGCTGGGGCCGTAAGTGTCGACGAAGTGCACGCCTTCGCTGCGCGCGGCTCCTTCGATGGCGGCGTTGAGCTGCTGCTCGATGCTGTCCGCCCACGCGTAGTCGCCGTCGGCGAACGGGATCACGCTCGGGCACGTGCCCGTGGGCGGCAGCAGGCGCGGGTAGCCGACGAGCACGATCGTCGCGGTTGGCGCGCGGTCCTTCACGCCTTGCACGACCTTCGCGACGTTGCGGCCGGTCGCCTGCACCGCGGCGGCCATGGTGTCCACGCCGTTCACGGTGTAGTGCGCCTGGCAGGGCGCGCCGGTCGGGTCGTCGGCGCGCAGCGTCGGGCAGGTGCCGGTCAGGTCGCCGAAGACGCTGTCGTCGTTGCCGCCGATGCCGATGGTGACCAGGTCGGTGTCGGCGTGCAGCGCGTCGAACTGCGGCTGCTGTGTGGACAGCGGAATGCTCGGCGACGGCGTGACCTGCGGCTGCGTCATGTTCGACGTGTCGGCCGACGAGCAGCTGACGTCGGTGAACGCGCCGTCCGTGTCGTAGATCCCCAGCCGCGTCGCGAGCCAGGACGGGTAGTTGTTGTTCGAACGGAAGCACCAGCTGGCCTGCTGCCACGGGATCAGCGGCCCGGCGGTGTACGAGTCGCCGAGGGCGACGTACTTGCGGAACGACGGAGTGCTGGCGGCCGCGGCGGCGGCACCGGCGACCAGCCCGGCGACCACGAGCAACACGACAAGGGGCGAACGGCGCACGGGCCTGACCTCTCCGTCCGACGGGATGGTGATCAGACTTTCGCGTGGTCCGGACAAGTCCGCAACTTATGTGAGTCACTTTCACGTTCAAGAGTCCCGCGGGTGGGGGAGGCCCCTCGGCCGGGCCGTGAACCAGCGGTGACGCGGCGGTGACATCGGGGGAGCGGTGTCGAGGAGTCCCTAGTCCGCCGTTTGTCCGCTTTCCTCGGCCCGCGCCAGGATTTCGTCGAGGAAGTCGCCGGCCGCCTGGGCCGCGCGGGCCGGGTCGCGGGCTTCGATGGCGTCGACGATGGCGCGGTGCTGGGCGATCTCGGCGTGGTCCGGGTGGTCGTAGGTGGACGCGACACTGGCGGTGATCGCCTCCATCAGGCCGCGGTAGAGCTCGAACAGCAGGCCGTTGTGTCCACATCGGACGATTTCGAGGTGGAACTCCGCGTCGGTGCGGGCGAAGTCGTCGACGCGGCCGTCGAGCTGGTCGGTGTCGCGCTGTTGCAGCAGCACGCGCAGACTCGCGACCTCGGTGTCGGTGCGGGCGGTGGCGGCCAGGCGCGCGCCTTCGACCTCCAGGGTGCGGCGGACCTGCAGGACCTCGCGCAGCTCGGTGCCGCACAGCCGCCGCAGGGCGCCGGAGACCTCGCTGGTGGCGCGGACGTACGTGCCGTCGCCCTGGCGGACTTCGAGGATGCCGGTGTGCGCGAGCGCGCGGACGGCCTCGCGCACGGTGTTGCGCCCGACGCCGAGCTGGGCGACCAGCGCGGGCTCGGTGGGGATGCGCTGTCCGACCGGCCATTCCCCCTGTGCGATCGCGTCGCGCAGCTGGTCGATGACCTGGTCGACCAGGCCCGCGCGCCGGGTGGTGGCGAGAGGCACAGGATTAATCCCTTCATCCAATCATCCTATGTATGCGATAGTAGCGGACGTGTCCGTCGATTCCTGGGATCCCACCCCACGCCCCGCCTCTTACTCCGACCGCCTCGAGCTCGAACTCGAAGGCGGCATCGAGGAAGAGACGCCTGGCGGCGTGCGCCGGCCCGGGGTGATCGCGGGTGGCGCGCTGCTCGCCGTCGCCGTGGTGCTCACGGCGCTGAACCTGCGCCCGGCCATCACGAGCGTCGGTCCGTTGCTCGCGGAGATGCGCGGCAGCCTCGGCGCGTCGGCGATCTGGGCGAGCGTGCTGACGACGTTGCCCGGCCTGTGTTTCGCCGGCGCGGGCCTCACGGCGCCGCTGCTTTCGCGCCGGTTCGGCATCGGCTCGGCGATCGGGTTCGCGCTGGCGGTGCTCACGGCCGGGCTGGTGCTGCGCGTCGTCGACGGTCAGCTCGTGGTCCTCGGCGGCACCCTCGTCGCGACGGCCGGCATCGCGCTGATCAACGTCCTCATCCCCGTGGTGATCAAGGACTCCTTCCCGGCGCGCGTCGGCATGATGACCGGCGTCTACACGGCCGCGCTGCAAGGCGGCGGCGCCGCGGGGTCCGCCGCGAGCCCACCGCTGGAGACGGCGTTCGGCGGCTGGCGCCTGTCGCTCGGCTCGTGGGCCGTGCTGGGCGCGCTCGCGCTGGCCGTTTGGCTCTTCGCCGTGCGTGGCACCGGCCGCGCACCCAAGCCGACCGCGTCGACCGGCGGTGGACGGTCGCTCATGCGCAGCCCGCTCGCCTGGATCGTCACGATCTTCTTCGGCCTGCAGTCCTTCATCGCCTACGTCGTCATGGGCTGGCTCCCGCAGGTTTTCATCGACTCCGGCGTCAGCAAGGGCGACGCCGGCCTGCTGCTGGGCCTGATCTCCGTGATCGCCGTGCCGATCAGCCTCGTGATCCCGCCCATCGCGGCGCGGCAGGGCACCCAGAGCTGGTGGATCCTCGGCATGGGCCTGTGCGGCCTGGCCGGGATGGCCGGCCTGCTCGTGGCGCCGGCCGCGTCGCCGCTGCTGTGGAGCGTGCTCATCGGCATCGGCATGAGCGTCTTCTCACTCGCCCTCACCGTCATCGCCCTGCGCGCCCGCACGGGCGCCGACACCGCGCGCCTGTCCGGCATGGCCCAGGGCTACGGCTACCTGCTCGCGGCCGTCGGCCCGTTCGTCTTCGGCCTCCTCCACAACGCGACGGGCAGCTGGTCGGTGTCGCTGATCGTGCTCATCGTGGTGATGTGCGCGCAGATGTTCTTCGGCGTCCTGGCGGGGCGTCCGCGCTACGTCTGACCCGACACGCGAAAGGCCTCCCCGCTCGGTCGAAACGGGGAGGCCTTTCGCGTCTCGAGATTCTCAGTCCAGCGGCAGGTTCAGCAGCGCGTTCTCGATCAGCTCCGGCATCGCCGGGTGGATCCAGTACTGGCCGCGCGCCATGGTGTGGGCGTCGAGGCCGAAGCTCATGGCCTGAATGAGCGGCTGGATGACCGACGAGGCCTGCGGGCCGATGATGTGGGCGCCCAGCAGCTGGCCGGTGGCGGGGTCGGCGAGGAGCTTCGCGAAGCCCGTCGTGTCCTCCATGGCCCAGCCGTAGGCGATGCCGGCGTAGTCCTGTTTGGACACGACGTAGGACACACCGCGAGCGCGCGCGTCCTGTTCCGTCAGGCCCACCGAGGCGATCTGCGGTGAGGTGAAGATCGCGTGCGGCACGAAGCGGTGGTCGGCCTTGATGCGGTCGTCCGGGTGCAGCAAGTTGTGTTGCACCACACGGCTTTCGTGGTTCGCGACGTGCTTCAGCTCGTACGGCGACGACATGTCCCCGAGCGCGTAGATGCCCGGCACCACCGTCTCCTGGTGGTCGTCCACGGCCACGTGGCCGCTGGCCTTCGTGGTGACGCCGGTGGCCGCGACGTCGAGCACGTCGGAGTTCGGCGTACGGCCGATGGCGACCAGGATGAGGTCGCTCTCCAGCGTCTCGGCGCCCTGCGGGCCTTCGAGCTCCAGCACCGCACCCGTGGCTTCGCGGTGCGCGCGCAGGATCTTGCGGTCACGACGCAGGTCGAAGCGTTCCGCGGCCAGCTCGGTGAAGCGGGCGCTCACGTCCTCGTCCTCGCCGCGCAGCATCGCGCCCGAGCGAAGGACCACGGTCACGTCCACGCCGAACGACGCGAACACGTGCGCGAACTCCGCCGCGATGTAGCCGCCGCCGAGGATGGTGATGCGGCGGGGCAGGGCGTCGAGCCGCATGATCGTGTCGGAGGTGTGGTAGCCGGTCTCCTCGAGGCCCGGGACGTCCGGCACGACCGGGCGCCCGCCCGCGGCGAGCACGAAGCGGTCGGCCGTGAGCACCTCGTCGGGCCGCCCGTCGGTGAAGCTGACGCGCAGCTCCTTCATTCCGGTGAAGCGGCCTTCGCCCTGGTAGACGTCGACGTTCTTGTTGTCCTCGTGGTTCTTCCGGTACTCCGCGCCACCCGCGGCGATCGGGTCGATGCGCCCGAAGACGCGGTCGCGGATCTCGGGCCAGCGCACGCCCTTGAGCTCCTCGTCCACGCCGTAGCGGGAGCTGTGCGAAGGTGTCGCGGCCACGTCTGCGGCGTAGACGAACATCTTGGTCGGGATGCAGCCCACGTTGAGGCACGTGCCGCCGAACGTCCCCTTCTCGACGATCGCCGTCTTCAGGTCGGCGAAGCGCGAGTCGAGGATCGAGTTCCCCGATCCGGTCCCGACGATCACCAGGTCGTAGTGCGGCACAGTCTTCCTCCGAAAGCCGTAGAACAGGCGTTCCCCAGCCTAGTCAACTGCGCGGCCGCACAGGGTGTTCCCGCGGTCAATGCCCTGTGGCTGTGAAGTGCATCCGGTCGACCGGCGAGGTCCACGCGCCACCCCAGCTCCAGCCGACGGCGGCGAAGTCGTGCACGACCGGTCCGCCCGCGACGACCATGCCCGGCCGCACGCGCGAGCGGTCCAGGTACGCCGACGCCAGCTCCGGCAGTACCAGCGGTCCCTTCGTGTACGGGTTGCAGAACGGGTTCACGTCCACGGCCAGCCCGTACGCGTGGGCGGACCAATTCGTCTCGCCGCGGACGGGCCGGCAGACGAAGGCGCTCGTGTCGTTGCCGTCGCCGGTGGGCGGCGCGTCGAGCTCCTCGGGCCTGGTCACGCGCATTTCTTCGAGGGGGAACCGCTGCGCGAAGAGCTTGCCGAACGCGGTGACGACGGCCTGCGCGCCGGTGCGGTTCACGAGCAGCTCGCCGGTGTGGGCGCGGCCGTCGAAGCCCCAGAAGGAGAGCGTGACGTAGCGCAGGTCCGTCGACTTCACCGGGCACCCGGGCTGCCAGGTGCTGCGGGCGAGCACGTCGGCGGGGACGGGGACGATCTTCGACGTGTAGGTGGTGCCAGCCGGCGGCGGCAGGAAGTCGCGCGTCGGCAGGGCGCGATTCACCAGTTCGGGTGGAGTCGGGAGGATCTCGCCGAAGCCGTCGGAACGGCGGGGGAGCGGGCGTGCACCCACCTGCCAGGTGACAGGCGGAGTGCTCGTCGCTGTCCGGGTTGTCGGGAGTGCCGCGCTCGTCCGGCTCGTCGCGCTCGGTGACGGCGTTCCGGGCGGGACCGAGGGCGCGGTCGAGGCCGGCGTGCTGCAGCCGACCAGCAGGAACGTGATCAGGGTGCCGGCCGCGGCCGTCGCTCTCCGTCGCATGGAACCAGCCAATCAAACGCGCTCCGTGAGCGCTGAGTCCACCCGTTCCAGTGACACCATTTCGGGCCTGCTCCGTTTAGGGTAATCGCGGCTGCTCGTTCACGCGCCGCGATCCCGCTGCTCGCTCTTGCCGAATGTCCATGCTCTTGCCGAATGTTTTGGTCGAAATGCTCTGCCGAAGGGGAATCCCATGCCCGCCAAGTTCCGCCGTCCGCTCCTTCTCGCGGCCGGGGCCCTGCTCGTGACCGCGGTGACGGTGCCGATCGCGGTCAGCACGGCGTCGGCACAGGACGCGCCCACGCCGCCCTCCGGCGCGCAGCCGCGGATCGTCGGCGGAGACGAGGCCACGCTGTCCGACCACCCGTACGCGGTGTACCTCGCCGACCAGAACGGGAACCAGTTCTGCGGCGCCGTGATCGTGAGCTCCACCGCGGTCGCGACAGCCGCGCACTGCGCGAAAGCCTTGCCCCGCACCGATGTTCGCGTCGTCGCGGGCCGCCAGGACAAGCGCACGAGCGACGGCGTGGTGCTCACCGTGTCGCGCGAGTGGGTCGATCCGGACTTCTCCGACCCGACGAAGGGCGCCGACGTCGCGGTGCTGAGCGTGCGGGGCCAGCTGCCCTACCGGCCGGCGAGGGTGGCGTCCGCCAGCGACCGCGCGGCCTACGACACGGGCACGCAGGCCACCGTCCTCGGCTGGGGCCGCGTCGCCGACGGCGGCGACCGCTCCGACTACCTGCGCAGCGCCGTCGTGCCGCTCGTCAGCGACTCCACGTGCAAGACGGCCTACGACACGTACGACCCGTCGAGCATGGTCTGCGCCGGCTACCCGGATGGCGGCATCGACGCCTGCCAGGGTGACTCCGGTGGTCCCCTCGTGGTCGGCGACACCCTCATCGGCATCGTCTCCTTCGGCGACGGTTGCGCGAAGGCCGGCAAGCCCGGCGTGTACACCCGCGTGTCGACGTACGCCGACGACATCGCGGCGCAGTCGCAGGCGCGGATCCTGGGCTGAGCTGTGCAGTCCCCGCCGCGGGTCCTCGGCTGAGCTGTGTTAAGCAGGGGTCGTGACGACCCCGCACCACGCGACCGGCCCCGGACTCACCGCCGCCCAGCTCTACGCCATCCTCCGCCTGCGCGCCGACGTGTTCGTCGTCGAGCAGGAATGCGCTTACGGCGACGTCGACGGGCGTGACCTGCTCCCGACGACGCGGCACCTGTGGTTCACGGACTCCGCCGGCGAGGTCACGGCGTACCTGCGCGTCCTCGCCGACCCGGATGGTGTCTCCCGCATCGGCCGCGTCGTCACGGCTGCTTCAGCCCGCGGTCGTGGCCTCGCGGCGTCGCTGATGGAGGCCGCGCTGGCCGGCTCTTCAGGCGAGTTCGTCTTGGACGCGCAGACGTACGCCCGGGCCCTCTACGCCCGCTTCGGCTTTGTGGCCGAAGGCGACGAGTTCCTCGACGACGGCATCCCGCACATCACCATGCGCCGTGTCGCGAAGGACCCCGCCGGTTCCTAAGAAGCCGCCCCTCGCGGTGCCGTCGCGGTGATGACCTTCACGGCACGGTCCACGTCTGCCTCGGTGAGGTCGGCTCGGGCGGTGAGGCGCAGGCGCGAAATGCCGTCCGGGACGGACGGCGGGCGGAAGCAGCCGACGCGGATGCCCTGGTCGGCGCAGGACTCGGCCCACGTGACGGCGGCCTCGGCGGACGGGGCCTGCACCGAGATCACCGCGGCGTCCGGGACGCTGGCGTGCAGGCCGGCCGCCTTGAGCTGCATGGCGATGGTGCCGGCGTTGTCGGTGACCTTCGTGGGCAGCGAAGGATCGGCCTTCAGCGCGTTCAGCGCCGTCAGCGCGGCGGCGACGCTGGCGGGCGCGAGGGCGGTGTCGAAGATGAAGCTCCGCGCCGTGTCCACGAGGTGCTTGATCACGCGCCGCGGGCCGACGACGGCGCCGCCCTGGGCGCCGAGGGACTTGGACAGCGTCAGGGTGGTGACGACGTCCGGCGAGGCGGACAGACCGGCCGCGTGGACGGCGCCTCGGCCGCCTTCGCCGAGGACGCCGAAGCCGTGGGCGTCGTCGATGAGCAGGGCGGCACCCGCGCCGCGGCAGATTTCCGCGAGCTCGCCCAGCGGGGCGAGGTCGCCGTCGACGGAGAACACCGAGTCCGTGACCACGAGGGCGCGCGGCTTGCGGCGCGTGGACAGCGCGTGCTGGATCGCCGACGGCGTCGCGTGGGCCACGGCCGCCACGTCGGCGCGCGACAAGCGGCAGCCTTCGATGAGCGACGCGTGGATGTACTTGTCGGTCACGATCGCCGACTCGGCGCCGGACAGCGCCGTCACCGCGCCGAGGTTCGCGGCGAAGCCCGAGGAGAACACCAGCGCCGCCTGGGCGCCGCAGAAGCGCGCCAGCTCGAGCTCCAGCTCGGCGTGCAGCTCGGTCGACCCCGTGACGAGCCGCGAGCCCGTGGCTCCCGCGCCCCAGCGCATGGCGGCGGCCGCGGCGGCGCCGACGACGCGCTTGTCGCGGGCCAGGCCGAGGTAGTCGTTGCCGGCGAGGTCGAGCTCGTCCGCCTGCGCGGGCCGGGCCCGCAGCCGCCGCACCAAACCCGCTTCCGCGCGCTTCTCGGCCTCGGTGTCGAGCCAGTCGAAGACGTTCTCGGGCGGCAGCTGCGGGATGGCATTCACGTCCCGCAGTGTCCCACCCGCGTCACGCGCGAAACCGTGGGCCCTGCCACACAAAGAAAAAGCCCCGCACGAAGGCGGGGCTTTTTCTCGAACGGAAACTCAGCTGTCGTAACCACGGCGCTGCGGACGACCCGGGCGCTGCGGGCGACCCGAACCGTTGCCGGACCGGCCACGACCGCCGTAGCTCGGGCGGCCTTCGCGCGAACCGTAACCACCGCGGTCGCGGTTCTCGCCGTAGCTGCGCTCACCGCGCTCGCGGCCACCGCCGAAGCCACGGCCACCGCTGCGGCGCGGCGACTCGCGGCGACGCTCGATCACCGGCTCGCCGCTCGGCTCCTGCGCACCCGTGATGCGCGAGAGCTCCGCGTCGCCCGGGCGGACCACCGTGGTCTCGGCGCGCACGCCGGCCCGGTCGGTCATCCGGCGGACGGTGCGCTTCTGGTCGTGCGTCACCAGCGTGACGACAACACCCGACGCACCGGCGCGCGCCGTGCGGCCCGCGCGGTGCAGGTAGTCCTTGTGGTCCGCGGCCGGGTCCACGTGCAGCACCAGGGAGATGTCGTCCACGTGGATGCCGCGCGCGGCGACGTCTGTGGCGACCAGCACCGGAGTGTGGCCTTCCTTGAAGTCGGCCAGCACGCGGTTGCGCTGCCCCTGGGTCTTGCCGCCGTGCAGCGCCGCCGCGTGCACACCCTGCTCACGCAGCCGCTCGGTGAGGCGGTCGACGTGGTGCTTGGTGCGCACGAACATGATCGTGCGGCCCTCGCGGGCACCGATCTGCGTGACGATGTCCTGCTTGTCCTGGTGCGACACTTGGAGCACGTGGTGGTCCATGGTGTCCACGCTCGCGGTCGACGGCGCGACCGAGTGCGTGACCGGGTCGGCGAGGTACTGCTTCACCAGCTTGTTGACGTCACCGTCGAGCGTCGCCGAGAACAGCAGCCGCTGGCCGCGCGGCGGGGTGAGGTCGAGGATCTCCCGCACCTGCGGCATGAAGCCCATGTCGGCCATCTGGTCGGCCTCGTCGAGCGCGATGAAGTTGCAGTCGCTCAGCGACGCGGTGCCCTGCCGGACGTGGTCCGACAACCGGCCCGGGGTGGCGATGAGCAGGTCGACACCACGCGAAAGCGCGTCGGCCTGACGGGTGAAGGCCATGCCGCCGACGGCCGTGCGGCACCACAGGCCGAGCGACTTGGCGAGCGGGGTCAGCGAGTCGGCCACCTGCATGGCCAGCTCGCGGGTCGGCACCAGCACGAGCGCGCGGGGGTGCTTCGGGCGGGCCTTGCCGCCGTTGAGCCGGGCCAGGATGGCCAGGCCGAACGCCAGCGTCTTGCCGGAACCGGTCTGGGCGCGGCCCAGCACGTCGCGGCCAGCGAGCGCGTCGGGAATCGTCGCCGACTGGATCGGGAACGGCGAGTTGATGCCGGCCTCCGCCAGCGCGCGCAGCAGCTCGTCGGGCAGACCGAGCTCGGCGAAGGTCTTGGTGGCCACCGTCTCGACGGTGTCGTCGCGAAGGAAGTCTTCGCGAGCCGGGCGCTGCCGCGGCTTGCGGTCGGGACGGTCCCCGCGGCCCGGCCCTGAGTGGGACGACGCAGCGGAATGGCCGGAGTTGAACGTGACTGTCACTTATGCCTCTCGGACGTGGCACGTCGCAAGGAGGCCCGGGCTGCCCGCTCGCAGGCAGGGCAAGATGGTGTGCAATGGGCTTTCACAGGGACGGACCCGGCGCGCTCAGGAGTTCCCACCATCGAGCGCCGATGGAAATGCTTCGGATTTCACCGCGAGCCCGTCAGTGGGCTTTGGAGGCGACGGACACCAACTCATCCACGCCGCCGATTGCGGTCTGTTGATTACTGTACCGGAGCGAGGGCTTCTGCTTCACACCCAGGTGTCCGGTTGTGGGCGGCGTCGCAGTCGTGTCCTGTGCCACATCCGAATGGCCCAGCGCAGCGACGCCACCCACAGTACAGCCGGCGGATCAGCCCACCCCTGCGGCGTAGGCCAGTTCCGCCACGAGATCCTCGACGTTCGTCACGCGTTCCGGCAGGCCACGGGCCTGGAACCAGCCCGCCAGGTTGCGCACGTCGCGCTCCAGGAACTCGCGGCCGCGGGGGTTCGCGACGAGGTCGACGACCTGCGGGAGGTCGATCACCATCAGGTGCCCTTCGTGCACCAGGAGGTTGTACGCGGACAAGTCGCCGTGCACGAGCCCTTGCGTGGCGAGCAGTTCCAGCGCCGACACGGCCTGTTCCCACAGTTCGGTCAGTTCGTCGTGCTCCGGGCGCAGCTGTGCCAGCCGGGGCGCGGCCGTGCCGTCGGGCTCGCCGAGGAACTCGAGCAGCAGCTCGGTCCCGTGGCGCTGCACGGGGTAGGGCACGGGTGCCCCGATCGTCCACAAGCGACTCAGCGCCGCGAACTCGGCGACCGCCCACTGCTCGGCGATCAGGTTGCGCCCGAAGGAGGTGCGGCCCGCCATGGCCCGCATCTCACGTGAGCGCCGCATGCGCCGGCCTTCGAGGTACCCGGCGTCACGGTGGAACAGCCGGTGCTCGTCGCTGCGGTAGCGCTTGGCGGCCAGCAGCACTCCGTCGGTGCCGGGCAGAGTGCGGCGCAGGAGGTGGACGTCGGCCTCCTTGCCGGTTTTGAGCACCCCCAGGTCGGTGTCGACGGCCCCGAGCTCCGTGACCACCCAGTCGGGCCTCGGGCGGGGGCCTTGGTCGGCGTCGTCCCAGGTGGTCCAGCGGTCGGCGCCGTCCGGGAGGTCGGTCTCGGTGTAGGCGTCGTCGCGCGCCTGGGCGAGGCGGACGCGCTCGCCCTCGGTGAGCCGGCCCCGGCGAGTCGGCTCGGGTTCGTCGCTGAAGCGCCGCCCGCGACGGGGACGCTCGAAATCGGACGCGTGAAGGTCTTCGTAGTCGTGCTCGCGCACTGGTGGGTCTCCTCGATCGGGGTGCCCCACCGGGCGAGCGCGGCGGCTCTAGCCGAGAGGGGCGGACGGAAGTGGGCAGGTCAGCGCCCGGACATTGGCCACGACGCACCTCCTTCGCTTCCGTCGGCCACCGGCACCCCGCCGGTTCGCGAGCAGCATGCCGGGGCGCGAGCGGCTCGCGCAACCGAATTAACGGGCTCCGCGAAATACCCCTAGCCTCGGCGGCATGAACGGTGGCGGAAAGTACGACGCGGTGATCGTGGGCGGCGGCCACAACGGCCTGGTCGCGGCGGCCTATCTGGCCCGGGCCGGGTGCTCGGTGCTGGTGTTGGAACGGCGCGGCGAGATCGGGGGAGCGGCGGTGTCGTTCCGCGCGTTCGACGGCGTCGACGTGCGCCTGTCGCGCTACTCCTACCTGGTGAGCCTGCTGCCGCGGAAGATCGCGGCCGACCTCGGTCTCGGCGTCGAGCTGCGCCGGCGCCGGATGTCGTCGTACACGCCGTCTGGCGACACGGGTCTCCTTGTCGACACGGGGGACGAGGCGCGCACCGGGGCGGCTTTCCGCGCCGTCACCGGGTCCACAAAGGACTTCGACGCGTGGCGCGAGTTCTACGCGCAGGCCGGGCGCGTGGCGGCGGCGACGTTCGACACGCTCACCGAACCGTTGCCCGGCCGGGAAGAGCTCAAAGCCCGCATCGGCGACGACAAAGCGTGGGCCACGTTGTTCGAGCGCCCGATCGCCGAGACGCTCACCGGGCGGTTCGGCGACGACACCGTGCGCGGCGTGGTGCTCACCGACGCGCTCATCGGCACTTTCGCCGGCGCCGGCGACGAGGACCTGCGCCAGAACCGCTGCCTGCTCTACCACCTGATCGGCAACGGCACGGGCGACTGGGACGTGCCCGTCGGCGGGATGGGCGCGGTCACCCGCGCGCTCGCCGACGCCGCCCGCGGCGCCGGGGCCACGCTCGTGACCGGCGCCGAGGTGCGGTCGGTCTCACCCGACGGCGAGGTCCGCTACACGCTCGACGGCACCGAACGCGTGGCCGCAGGCTCTCACGTGCTGGCCAACGTCGCCCCCGACACGCTCGCGCGACTCCTCGGCGAGGAACCCGGCCCACGCCCGGAAGGCGCTCAGCTCAAGGTGAACATGGTCCTGTCGCGGCTGCCTCGCCTGCGCGACGCGGCCGTGGACCCGCGCGACGCGTTCGGCGGCACCTTCCACGTCAACGAGACCTACTCGCAGCTCGAAACCGCGTACGCCGAGGCTGCGGCGGGCAAGATCCCGACGCTGCCGCCGTGCGAGATCTACTGCCACTCGCTCACCGACCCGTCGATTCTCGGCCCGGCCGAGCGCGCGGCGGGCGTGCAGACGCTGACGTTGTTCGGCCTGCACATGCCGGCGCGGCTGTTCGAGGCCGACAACGATCGCGCGCGGACCGAGGCGTTGCGCGCCACGATCGCGTCGCTCGACAGCGTGCTTGCCGAGCCGATCGAGAGCTGCCTGCTGCGCGACGCGGCGGGCAACCCGTGCGTGGAGGCGAAGACGCCACTGGACCTGGAGGCCGAGCTCGGGCTGCCGCGCGGGCACATCTTCCACCGCGACCTGTCCTGGCCTTACGCCGAAGATCCGGCCGACGCCGGGAAGTGGGGTGTCGAGACCGCGCACGAGCGCGTGCTGCTCTGTGGCGCCGGTGCCGTGCGCGGGGGTGGCGTGAGCGGGATCCCCGGGCACAACGCGGCGATGGCGGTGCTCGCTCGACGGCGCGCCGAGGAACGGGCAGGGTGAAGACATGCGCGTGATCGTGATCGGCGGCGGGATCGCCGGAGCAGCCACGGCCTACCACCTCGTGAGCAGCGGGGCCGACGTCGTGGTGGTGGACGCCGGGCTGCCCGGCGTCGCGACGGAGGCGGGCGCGGGGATCGTGAGCCCCTGGACCTCGCGGTGGGACAGCGCGATCTACCCGCTCGCGGCCGCCGCCGGGGCGTACTACCCGGAGCTGGCGGCGGCGTTGCGCGAGCAGGGGCAGGACGCGTCGTTCGAGGTCGTCGGCGGGATGGTCGTCTCGGCGGACGGGGCCGAGCTCGACGAGGCCTACACGCGGCTGGTCGAGCGGGTCGCGGACGCACCCGAGGCGGGCGAGGTGCGGCGGCTGGATCCGGCGCAGGCGCGCGAGCTGTTCCCGCCGCTGGCGCCGGAGCTGTCCGCCGTGCACTTGTCGGGCGCGGGCCGCGTCGACGGCCGGGTGATGCGGGCGGCGCTCGTGGCCGCCGCAGAGCAGCGGGGCGCGCGGTTCGTGTCGGCGGAGGCAACGCTCCTGTCCGGCTCCCGCGTGCGTGCGGGCGACGAGGAGCTGACCGGCGACGCCGTGGTGCTCGCCGCGGGCGCGTGGTCGGCCGAGCTGGCCGAGCCGCTCGGGATCGCGGTGCCGGTGGCGCCGCAACGCGGGCAGATCAGCCACTTCGACCTGCCCGAAACCGACACGTCCGCCTGGCCCGTGGTGCTGCCGCGGTCGAGCCACTACCTGCTGTCGTTCGCGGGCGGCCGCGTCGTGGCGGGCGCGACGCGCGAGACGAACTCCGGCTTCGACTACCGCGTTACGGCCGCCGGCCAGCGCGAAGTGCTCGACCAGGCGCTGGCCGTCGCACCGGGCCTGGCCGACGCGACGCTCGCCGAGACCCGCGTCGGCTTCCGGCCCGCGACGCCGGACACGCTGCCGTTGCTGGGCCAGGCCGCGCCGGGGTTGTTCCTGGCCACGGGCTTCGGACCGGCCGGGCTGACGCTGGCGCCGTACGCGGGCAAGCTCATCGCCGCGCTCGTCCTCGGCGAAGATCTGCCGGCGGACCTGCTGACGGCGTGCTCGCCTTCGCGGTTCGGCTGAGGCCCGCACCCCAGTTGTGGCGTTCGGTGCGTTGAATGGGGCATGGGCGCGCAGCGCCTCCGTTGAGGGCGGCGGCGGGGGCATGGATGGAGCAACGAATGCCGCATTGGGTGCGTTGAGCGCAACCAACGCCGCATTGGGGTGCTTGCTCAGTCGTCGGTCAGCAGTTCCAGGGCGTGGTCGCCGGTGCGCTCCACCGTGAGGCCGGCCTTGGCGATCACCTTCACCAGTTCGTCCACAGTGGACGGTTCGGTGCGCGTGGTCGCGAGCACTGCGGCGAGCCGGCCCTTGTAGGCCTTGTTGAAGTGGCTCACGGTGGTGCGGTTGCCGGCGGCGTCCTCCGTGACCACGCGCACGGTCACCGCGCCGGGGCGCAGCTTCGCGAACGCCGAGTACGTGCCCGAACGCAGGTCGACGATGAGCCCCTCGATGTCCTGCAGCACCGGCTCCAGGGCGGGCTTCCACAGGCTGCGCACGGTGCCGAGCGCGGGCACGCTGTTGCCGCCCGAGAGGCGGTACGCGGGGATCGGGTCGGTGGCCGAGACCACCCCGAACAGCGAAGACGTGACGGCCAGGCGGCGATGGGCCTTCTCCAGGCCGGCACGGGTGAAGCTGCCGATGTCGAGGGCGTCGTAGAGCACGCCGGTGTAGCGGCGCAGCGCAGGCAGCGTCGGCGAGGTCCAGAGGCTCCCGTTGCGCGCGACCTCATGGCTCTGGCGCTCGGAGATGCCGAGCGCGGCGAGGCTCGCGGGGACGTCTTGCGCGAGTTCGACCAGCGCGTCGGCGAGCTTGGCCCGCACGGGGTTGAGCTCGGTGAAGGACAGCGTCTCGAGGTCGAGCGGCGCGCCCTTGCCGCCGTCGGCCTTCGTCTCGGAAGGAGGGAGGAGCACCAGCACACGACGAGGGTAATCGGGGTGCGCCGCTGTTCGGCGCCCGCCTACGCTGACGTCATGGAGCTCACCTGGCGCCCGCTCACCCTCGGCGACGCGGAGCAGCTCGCGACCGTGTTCGCGGCCGCCGAGGAGGTGGACCGCACCGGCGAGCACTACACCGCCGCCGACCTGCGCGAGGAGATGCAGGGACCCGACCTCGACCTCGCGCTCGCCAGCACCGGCGCGTGGGCCGGCGACCGAATGGTGAGCTACGCGGCCATCCGCCGCCGCGACGCCGCCGACCCGGTGCACATGCCGCGCGTCGAGGCGATGACACACCCCGAGTTCCGCACGGCCGACGTCGCCGCGCACCTCACCACGTGGTTCCTCGACGCCGGCAAGCGCGTGCACGAGCGCGCCTTCCCCGACGCGCCGCTGGAGCTGCACGCGGGCGCGCACGAGAACGAACACTGGTACCTCGACGCGCTGGCGCGGGCCGGGTTCCGGCACGCGCGGTCGTTCGTCGAGATGCGCGCCGACCTGCGTGCGTTGCCGCCCGCTCGGCCGCTCCCGGCCGAGTACGAGCTGGTCGCGTTCGACGAGCGCTACGACGACCTCACCCGCGTGGCCCGCAACGCGACCTTCGCCGGCCACTGGGGCAGCGCCGAGCTGTCGGCAGAAGCCTGGCGCCACCGCATCACCGGGGCGAAGGACTTCCGCGGCGACCTGTCGTTCCTGCTCCTGACCCCCGAGCACGACGCCGTGGTCGGGTTCGTGCTCAGCGCGTTCCACCCGGCCGACTTCGCGGGGACCGGCGTGCGCGAGCTGTACGTGGACTACGTCGGCACCCTGTCGGAGCTGCGCGGCCGCGGCGTGGCGACGGCGCTGCTGGGCCATACGCTGGCCCACGCCCGCGACGCCGGGTTCGAGCGCTCGGCCCTGTCCGTGGACACCGACAACGCCCACAGCGCCGTCGGCATCTACGAACGGTGCGGCTACGAGGTCGCCGACACCTACTACGGCTACGTGCTCCCGATCTGAAGCTCTATTCGACGACGTTGAGCAGGGGTTCCCCGGCCACGAAGCGGCGCAGCTGCTCGGCCACGAGCTTCTTGGCGCGCGGGTAGAACGACGCCGAACCGCCGGCGACGTGCGGCGTGATCACCACGCCCGGAACCCTCCACAGTGGATGGTCGGCCGGCAGCGGCTCGGGGTCCACGACGTCGAGGGCGGCCCGCAACCGGCCGGTGGTCGTTTCGGCGAGCAACGCGGCGGTGTCGATCGCGGAGCCGCGCCCGACGTTCACGACCAGCGCGCCCTCGGGCAGCAGCGCGAGCTCCCGGGTACCCATCAACCCCTTCGTGGCCTCGGTTTCGGGCAGGATCAAGACCACGATGTCGGCCGAGGGCAGCAGCTCGGGCAGCTCGGCGATCCCGTGCACGCCGTCACGCGCGCGGCTCGCCACCCGCGTGACCACTGCCTCCGCGGCCAGCAGCTGCCGCTCGATCGCGTGGCCGATGGAGCCGTAGCCCACGAGCAGCACGCGGCTGTCGGCGAGCGAACGCGTGTGCTCGCGCTCCCACGACCCGGTGGCCTGCTGCGCGAACCACCGCGGCAGGTCCCGCTGAGCCGCGTGGATCAGCGCCAGCGCGTGCTCGGCCACGCTGAGGTCGTGCAGACCCCGGCCGTTGGCCAGCACGACGCCCTCGGGCACCAGCGGCACCAGCGCCTCGACTCCGGCTGACAGCGCCTGCACCGCGCGCAGCGAAGGCAGCTTCCCGATCAGCTTCGGCGGCTCGCTTCCCGCGTCGTAGGGCAGCACGTAGAACTCCACGCCGGACAGGTCGTCGCCGGGCAGGTTCACGCCGTCGTAGTACGCGGCGGCCAGCCCGTCGGGCAGCTCGATGTCGGTCCAGGGCAGGAGAACTCGCGCGCTCATGCCCGCCAACCTAGTGCCGCCGGCTCAGTGCGCGCCCGCCTGCGCCACGCAGAACACATTGCCCTCCGGATCGGCCAGCACCGTCCACTCGATGCCCGGCTGCGCGTGCCGCTCCTGCTCGCTCGCACCGAGCCCGACCAGGCGTTTCACCTCCGCCTCGCGGTCGGGTGCGGAGAAGTCGATGTGCACGCGGTTCTTGACCGTGCGCGGCTCCGGGACCTGCTGGAAGGCCAGCGCGGGCCCGCCGCCACCAGGGCGCGCGAGCATCACGAAGGGTCCGTAGTCCGCTTCGACCGCGACGCCGAGCGCCTGCGTCCAGAAGTCCGTGAGGACTCGGGGGTCTGCGCAGTCGATGGTGATCATGCTCAGTTCGAGTGCCATGCCGCCGACGCTAGCCCGGGGCACCGACAAAACCGGGACCCCGCGATAACCGGGTGGAGTGGCCGGACGCCGGTTGACTACCCTGTGTCGGTCGAACCAGGCTCGACGTCTCAGCCCGCTCAGCTTCTCAGTCTCTCAGTGCAGGGAGTCCGCAGTGATCACCAGGATGTCGTCGTTGTTCCTCCGCACCCTGCGCGAGGATCCGGCGGACGCCGAGGTACCCAGCCACCGGCTGCTGGTGCGCGCCGGCTACGTCCGCCGGGTCGCCCCGGGTGGTTACTCGTGGCTGCCGCTGGGCCTGCGGGTGCTCCGCCGCGTCGAGAACGTCGTGCGTGAAGAGATGAACGCGATCGGCGCGCAGGAGATCCAGTTCCCCGCGCTGCTGCCGCGCGAGCCCTACGAGGCCACCGGCCGCTGGACCGAGTACGGCGACAACCTCTTCCGTCTCAAGGACCGCCGCGGCGCCGACTACCTGCTCGGCCCGACGCACGAGGAGCTGTTCGCGCTCACCGTGAAGGGCGAGTTCAGCTCGTACAAGGACTACCCGGTCACGCTGTACCAGATCCAGACGAAGTACCGCGACGAAGCGCGCCCCCGCGCCGGCATCCTGCGCGGCCGCGAGTTCGTGATGAAGGACTCCTACTCCTTCGACCTCGACGACGAGGGCCTGGAGCGCTCCTACCAGGCGCACCGCGACGCCTACACGAAGCTCTTCGACCGCCTCGGCCTCGAGTACGTGGTGGTCGCCGCGACGTCGGGCGCCATGGGCGGTTCGGCGTCGGAGGAGTTCCTCGCCGTCGCCGAGACGGGTGAGGACACCTACGTGCGCAGCACGGAGTCCGGCTACGCGGCCAACGTCGAGGCCGTGGTCACGCCCGCGCCGGCCGAGCGCCCGATCGAGGGCCTGCCCGCCGCGCAGGTGCACGCCACGCCGAACACGCCGACCATCGAGTCGCTCGTGGCGTTCTTCAACGCCGCAGGCCTCGGCCGCGAGTTCACCGCGGCCGACACGCTCAAGAACGTGATGCTGAAGATCCGCCAGCCGGGCGCGAAGGAGTGGGAGCTCCTGGGCGTCGGCCTGCCGGGCGACCGCGAGGTCGACATGAAGCGCCTCGAAGCGTCGCTCGAGCCCGCCGAGGTCGAGCTGCTGGAGGAGGCGGACTTCGCGAAGAACCCGTTCCTCGTCAAGGGCTACATCGGCCCGAAGGCACTCAAGGAGAACGGCGTCCGCTACCTCGTCGACCCGCGCGTGGTCACCGGCACCGCGTGGCTGACCGGCGCCGACCAGGACGGCCACCACGTGCTCGACCTCGTGGCGGGCCGCGACTTCACGCCCGACGGCACGATCGAGGCGGCCGAGGTCCGCGAGGGCGACGTGTCGCCGGATGGCCACGGCACCCTCGTCGCCGCGCGCGGCATCGAGATCGGCCACATCTTCCAGCTGGGCCGCAAGTACACCAACGCGTTCGAGCTCGACGCCCTCGGCCCGGACTCGAAGCCGATCCGCATCACGATGGGCTCTTACGGCGTCGGCGTCTCGCGCCTGGTCGCCGTGCTCGCCGAGCAGAACCACGACACCTCCGGCCTCGTGTGGCCGCGCGAGGTGTCGCCGTACGACGTGCACGTGGTCGTCGCGGGCAAGGACGAGACCATCGCGGCGGGTGCGGAGAAGCTCGTCGCCGAGCTCGACGCGGCCGGGGTCGACGTGCTGTTCGACGACCGCAAGGCCACCCCGGGCGTGAAGTTCGCCGACGCGGAGCTGGTGGGCGTGCCCACGATCCTCGTCGTCGGGCGCGGCCTGGCCAACGGGCTGGTCGAGGTCAAGGACCGCCGCACCGGCGAGCGCGAGGAGATCCCGGTCGACTCCGTGGTCGGCCACTTGGTCAAGCTCGTCCGCTCCTGACGGCACCCGCCGGTGGGGCTCTTCGGCCGGTCCGGCCGCGATGGTGCCGACGGTGCCGATGGTGATGGCGGCTACGAGGACAACGCCGCCCTCACCGGCGTCGGCGGGTACGAACCCGCTGACGCACCCGGCTTCCCGGCCGCCGGCTACGGCACGGGCTCCCCGGTTTCCGGGCAGCCCGCCGCCGAGCCGGCGGCCGAACCGGGACGCGGTCCGGGGCCGGCGCAAGGCGAGAAATCCGGCGGAACTCCTTGGTACGCCGAGGATCCCGCCGTCACCGGGCAGGCTCCGCGCGCGGAGCCCCAGCGCATCCGGCCGGCGAGTCGGCCGGATGCGCGGTTGAAGGGGCGGCCGTCGCGGGCGCTGTGGATCCTCGTGGCCGTGATCGCCCTCGGTGTGGCCGCGATGAACTTCTTCGGCGCCGCTCGCCACCACTCGGCGAGCTCGTCGACACCCAGCCTGGGCCCGGTCAGCTTCCAGCCCGAGCCGCACCTCGTCGTGCCCGCGGTGGTCGATGGCTGGTCCTCCGTGGCCGCGCGCGACGGCAGCTTCGCCTACGACGTCCCGCCGAGCTGGACACCGGAACCCGGCGCCGTGCACGGCTGGGACGGCACGGCGACCTCGCCGGGGATCACTCTCAGCACCACGGCGTCCGTCGGCCGCGGCTACTGCGGCAGCGACAGCCGCCACGGCGGGTCCGGAGTCACGACCGAAGACGGCGGCGACGCCGCAGCCGCCGCGCGCAAAGCCGTCGGCGACCTCGTCGGCAGTGCCTACGACCCCGGCGCGAAGGTGACGTACGCGCCGGCGCAGGACGCGACCGTGCAGCTCGAAGGCACAACCCGTCCCGCGCGCGTGGTGCTCGCCGACGTCACCCAGGGCGGCACGGACGCCTGCACCCAGAAGCACGTCACCGTCGGCGCGCTCGCCTTGGCCACCGCGACCCAGTCCGTGGTCCTCGTCGTCTACACCGACGACTCCACCAGCCGCGCCGACGTCGTCCGCTTGCTTCAGAGCTACCGCGGCGTGCCGGCCGCCGACCGGTCCACGACCACGCCGCCGCCGACCACGCGCTGACGCCGCAACGCCAGCTTCGCGAAGTCCATCAGTCCGGCCCCCTGCAGGTACGCGCGCCCGAGCGCGAGGCCGATGCGCGGCAAGTCGGCCTCGTCGCGGTAGGCCAGGTACAGCGGCTCGCGCCGCGGCTGAAACTTCGCCTTGAACGCGTGCAGCGAGCGGAACCCGTAGTACGGCTCCATCAACGCGCCCACCGCGTCGAGCACCCGGTCCACCGCACGCGCCGGTGCGGTGTCGGGGCTGCGTACGAGCGGCGCGCCCGAAAGCGACACGAACCGCGCGCCCTCGTCCCGCAACGCCAGGCACGCCGACGCGATCAGGAACTCCATCACCGGCCGGAACCCGTCCGGACGGCGGCGCATCACGTCGAGCGTCCACCCGCCGACCGTGCCCGAGCCCGTGTGCACCGGCAGCCACGACGTGAAACCACAGACCGTGCCCGTCGCGTCGATCGCGAGCCCCACGCGCGTCGCCGGGTCCATCGCCTCGGCGACACCGCCGAGCGTGAACCCCATCTCCGGCAGGCCCTTGTCGCCGATCCACTCCTCCGACAGCGCGCGCACCTGCTCGCGGATCGCGGGCGGCTGCTCGGCCAGGCGCACCAGGCGGAACTCGATGCCGTCCTTGCGGGCCTTGTTCAACGCCGAACGCACGTCCTGCCAGGCTTTTCCGCGGAACTCCAGGTTCTCGAGATCCACCAGCGTGTCCTCCGCGACCTGCACGTGCTGCCAGCCCAGCTCCCGCGTCACGCCGACCGTGGCGGCCGTCGCGGAGAAAACGCACGGCACGAGCCCGGAGTTCTCGCACATCTCCCGGAACTCCGTGAGCGCGTGTGCCGCCGAGCCGCACGGCGCCACGGGATCGCCGAGCGCGATCGCGACCCCCGCGTGGCGCTGGTAAGCGAGGTAGGACGCGCCGTCGGAGGCGACGAAGTACGTGTTCTGCGGCCACGTCGTCATCCACGAGATCGTGCTGCCCCCGTTGCGCCCCAGCAGAAGCCGGGCAAGACTGCCGTCCGGACCACCGCGCAGCACCTTGCGGCGCCGCCGGCGTGAGGGCACGCGGAACGCCCCGCTCGCCGCGATCAGCAGCACCAGCTCGACCGTCCACAAGAGATTGTCCACGAAGAACAGTGACAGCCCGTGGCTGTCGTACTCGGTGCGCACCAGCTTCGCCACGGCCAGGACCCCACTCACCAGGAGCACCTGCGACACCGCGAACACGCACAACCCCACGGCCCAGCGCCACGCGACGCGCGAGCCGCGGCGCAGGCCGTTGAGCATCGGCACCACGAGCGCACCCATGATGAGAATCTCCCGCGCCGACAGGGAAACCGCGTCCGACGGGCCGAACGGGCCGTCTCCCGGGACGAGCCACATGACCACTTCGGCCACGGTGAGCAGCAGCAGTCCCGCGCACGCCAGCAGCCGCCACTCGCGCACGCTCGGCCGCACCGGTTCGGCGAGCCGCGCCTTGCCCGCGAGCTGGTGGCCGAGCGGCAACGCCAGCACGAGTGCGAAGAAGTGCACGAGATCCGCGAGTGTGCCGACGTACACGATCGCGACGCCCGCGTACACGCACAACCCGGCGCGCAACCGCAGCCGCCACGGCGCGCGCAGCGTCGCGCTGGCCACGGCGATGGCCGCGAGCGTGCCGCCGGAGAAGCCGACGTCGAGCGTGGTCGCGATGTGCGCGGCCCACGTCCAGCCGGAATGGCGGCACAGCACGAGGAACTGGATCGCCGCCGCGGCCGCGGCCAGCTGCCCGCCGACGGTCACCAGGATCGTGCGGCGCGTGCCGAGCTGCCACTCCGCGAACCCTGTCAGCAGCGCGAAAGTGCCGGCCATCGGCAGGTAGAACAGCGGCCGCGGCGCGAAGAACGGGCCGGTCGCCAGCGTCCACCAGCGGCCGTGTTCCAGCGAAGGCAGGCCGTAGGCGTAGTAGGCGAACGACGGCTGGTGCTCGGCGGCTTGCCAGAGCGTGCGGCTCGCGACCCCGGCCACGAGGATCGCGAGCACGACGGTGGTGGTGAACGGCAGGCGGCGCCAGAGCACGGCGAACCGCTCGCGTTTCAGCCTTCCGGCCGCCCGCCCGCGTTCCCCCGTGCCGGCACCGCTGGCGGTCCCCGCCGCCGGCGATGCGGTCGTCATGATCCGAGTCTTGCGCCTGGACCTAAAGCCGACATCCTTCGTGGGAGCGACTCGTCCCCCTAGGGGAGTGCTGCCCCGGAGGGAGAAAACCCTGACCCGAAGGAGGATGCGGACTCAGGAAACAGCACTCGACCAAGGACTAACCGCGCACGGCGGCCTCGGCGCGGGCGCCGAAACCGCCGTGCGGGGCGAAAAACAGGGGTGAACCGCTCAGCCGAGCACGGCCTTGCGCACCGAGTCGAGGTCGGCGAGATCGGGCAGCACGGTGTGCGCACCCGAGGCGGCAAGCTCTTCGGCGCTGTAGTGCCCGGTGGCGACGGCGACCGCGACGGCACCGTTGTCGAGGGCGGCCTTCACGTCGTTCGGGGTATCGCCGATCACCACGACGTCGCCGGGCGCGAACGCCGTGCCGTGCTTCGCGGCCGCCGCGGCCACGGCGTGGGGGACGAGGTCGGGCCGGTGCGCCGAGAGCGAGCCGTACCCGCCGATCTCCAGCTCCAGGTGCTCGTCGAGGCCGAACGCGGCGAGCTTGTGCACCGAGATCTCCGGCAGGTTGCCGGTGACGAGCGTCTGCACGGCGCCGTGGCCGGCCATCGCGGCCAGTGCGGCCGCCGCGCCGTCGAGCGCCCGGCCGGCTTCGTGCAGCGTGCCGCGGGCCTCGTCGGCCACGGCGATCAGCTCGCTCCACAGGCGCTGGATGTTCTCCTCGGTCGCCTCGATGCCGTGCGTGGTGAGGATGTCGGCGGTGATCGCGCGCTCGGTGCGCCCGCCGTAGTCGGGGTGGGTGCGCAGCTCGGTGCCCATGGCCGTGAGAGCCGTGGCGTACCAGCTGCTGCCGACCCCCGTGAGGTCCACGAGCGTGTGGTCGATGTCCCAGAGCACCAGCCGGTGCGCGTGCGTCGTCGTCACGGCCGTGAGGGTACCGGCGGAAGTATTCAACGTCTGTTGACTTTCCTGGGGGCGGGACCTACTTTGGTCGTAATTCAACATGTGAAGAATAACTGGGAGGCCGTCATGTCGGCTGCTGCTCGGCGCCCCGCGGGCGCGTTCGCCCTGGTCGCGGTGCTGGCGGGTGCGCTCGCCGCCGTGGTGCTGGGGTTTCTGACGTTCGGGGCGCAGGCCACCGTCGCGCCCGATCACGTTCCTGTCGCCGTTTCGGCGCCGCCGCCGATGGCGGGGCTGGCGCGCCAGGTCGCCTCCCACGGCGGCACGCAGCTCGACTGGCACGTCGCCGACCCGGCCGAGGCCCGGAACCTGTTGGCGGACAAGGAGGTCTACGGGGTCCTGGAGCTTCGTCCTGGCCCCGCCGCGACCGTCGTGCTCTCCGGCGCGGTGAACCCGGCGGGCACGCAGGTGGCGCAGCAGGTCCTCGCGGGCGCCGCTCAGGCGCTGCCCGGCGAGCCGCGGCTCGAGATGCTGCATCCGGCGAGCGCCGCGGGCCGGATCGTGCCGCTGGCCGCCAGCGCGCTCGCGTGGCTGGGCTCGCTCGTCGCCGGTGCCGTGCTGGTGCGGCTCAGTGCCGGCCGTCGCGTGAGCGTTCCGGTCTGCCTGGCGCAGGTGCTGGGCAGCGCCGTGCTGGTGACGGGTGTGCTGGTGGGCTTCGCCGCGTTGTGGGACTCCGCGCTGCCGCTGACCTGGGACGTGCTCGGTTTCCTGTTCCTCACGGTCACCGCGTTCGCCGCGGTGCAGGCCGGTCTGCTGCGGCTGCTCGGCCTGCGCGCGCTCGCCATCCTGGCCCCGCTGTACCTCGTGGCGCCCGCGGTGGCCGGGCAGGTGCCCGAACTGCTCAACCCGGCCTACCGCGCGCTGCTGTGGTCGTGGACGCCGTTCCGCTTCTCGACCGAAGGCCTGCGCAGCCTCCTGCAGGGCGCGCCGGCCGCTCCGGACGTGACGACAGGCGTCTGGGTCCTCACCGGCCTGCTCGCGGTGGGCCTGGCCCTGACCCTGTGGCCGCGCCACTCTCGACGCAAGCCACCCCAGCCCCAGTCCGAGGCCCGGCCCATCGAGGTCGCGGCCGGCTGAGGTCACCGCCACCCACCCAACTCACCCTGCGAAGGCGACCCACCGGCGAGATCGCGCCGGCTTCCGGATGGGGCGGTGCGATCGGCCCCCGGCCGATCCGACCGCCCGATTCAGAAGCCGGCTCAAAGGCGATCTCGCACGCCCCCGGCGGAGCCGGGGCAATCAACTCAGCAGCGCCACGCACTCCACGTGATGGGTCATCGGGAACGCGTCGAACGCCCTGAGGTCCGTGAGCGAGTACCCGTGGTCGGCGAAGGTCGCCACGTCCCGGGCGAGCGCCGCGGGATCGCAGGCGACGTACACGATCCGGTCGGGCGAACCCGCCGCGATCGCGTCCACCACCGCGCGCCCGGCGCCCTTGCGCGGCGGGTCGAGCACGACCACGTCGACGGGCTTCGGCGCGTCCTCCAGGGCGTGTTCGACCCGGCCCGCGCGCCACGACACCTGCGGCAGGTCCGCGAGATTGCGCTCGCCGTCCGTCACCGCCTGGCGGCCGGACTCCACGGCGAGCACGCGGCCCTCCGGCCCGACCTGCTCGGCCAGCACCGACGCGAACAAGCCGACGCCGGCGTAGAGGTCCCACGCGACCCCGCCGCGCGGGGCCTCGGCCCACTCGCGCACGAGCTGCGCGAACGTGTCCGCCGCGAAGGGGTGCACCTGCCAGAAACCGTGGGCGTCGAGACGCCAGTCGCGGTCCGCCGCGTGCTGCACGGCGAGACCGCCGGACAGCTGGCGCGACTTGTTGCGGCCGTGGACGGTGGAGAGCTCACGCAGGTGCGTGTGCCCGTCGCCGTCGGTGGTCGTCTCGAGCTCGGTGCCCGGACGCCAGCGCTTGGCCAGCGCCACGTCGAGCGTGCCCGGCACCGCGATCGGGCAGTCATCGAGCGCGACGACGCGGTGGCTGTGGTGCGCGCGCAGCCCGGCGCGGCCGTCGCGGCCGGCCACGAGCCGCACGCGGCTGCGCCAGCCGAGCGGACCGCCCTCGAGCGGCTCGACCACGACGTCGCGCGTAATGCCCGCCAGGCGTTCCAGCTGCTCGGCGACCACGGCCGCCTTCAGGGAACGCTGGTACTCCGGGTCGGCGTGCTGCCAGTCGCAGCCACCGCAGCCGCCCGGCGCTGCCAGCGGGCACGGCGGCGTGACGCGGTGCTCCGAAGCGTCGAGCACCTCCACCGCGTCCGCCCGGCAGAACGAACCGCCCTTGTCCTCGGTCACCTCGGCGCGCACGCGCTCGCCCGGCAACCCGTGGCGCACGAACACCACCCGTCCGTCCACACGCGATACGCAGTGGCCGCCGTGGGCGACCGGGCCGATCTCGAGCTCGAGCACGCGGCCGAGCCAGTTCTCCGTCATTCAGCAGGTTCCTTGGCTTGTTTCGGGGTTTCCACAGGCTTCGCGGCCGCTGCGCCGCCGCTCGCCGCGAACCCGCGTCGCACGTCACCGGCCGCAGGCCGGGCCCGGCGCCCGCGCTCGGCCGCCTTCGCCGACGACTCGAGCTGCCACGGCACGCTCGCGACGATGACGCCCGGCTGGAACAGCAGCCTTCCCTTGAGCCGCAACGCACTCTGGTTGTGCAGCACCTGCTCCCACCAGTGGCCCACCACGTACTCCGGGATGAACACGGTGACCACGTTGCGCGGGTTGTCTCCGCGCACCCGCTTCACGTAGTCCAGCACCGGCTTCGTGATTTCGCGGTAGGGCGACTCGACGACCTTCAGCGGCACCTTGAACTTGTGCGCCTCCCACTCGGCGGTGAGCCGGCGGGTGTCGGCGTCGTCGACGTTCACCGTCACGGCCTCGAGCACGTCCGGCCGCATCGCCTTGGCGTAGGCCAGCGCACGCAGCGTCGGACGGTGCAATTTGGACACGAGCACGATCGCGTGGTTGCGCGAGGGCAGCACGGTCGGGGTGTCGCCGAGCTCCTTCAACTCCTCGGAAACACGGTCGTAGTGCTTCCGGATCGCCGTCATCAACGCGTAGATCGCCACCATCGCGGCGATCGCGATCCACGCGCCGAGCAGGAACTTGGTGATCAGCACGATGATCAGCACGGTGCCGGTCATCGTGAGACCGATCGCGTTGACCGTCTGCGAGCGCCGCATCCGCCGCCGCACCGCGCCGTCGGTTTCCTTGGCCAGCAAACGGTTCCAGTGCCGAACCATGCCGGTCTGGCTGATCGTGAACGACACGAACACACCCACGATGTAAAGCTGGATGAGCCGAGTGACCTCCGCGTCGAACGCGATGATCAGCACCAGCGCGAAGACCGCGAGGAACAGGATGCCGTTGGAGAACGCCAGCCGGTCGCCGCGCGTGTGCAGCTGCCGCGGCAGGTAGCGGTCCTGCGCCAGGATCGAGCCGAGCACCGGGAAACCGTTGAACGCCGTGTTGGCGGCCAGCAGCAGGATGATGCCGGTGGCGAAGGAGATGTAGTAGAACGCCGGCGGGAAGCCGGCGAACACGGCCTGGGCGATCTGCGTCACGATCGTCTTCTGCTGGTACCCCTGCGGCGCGCCCTGCAGCTGCTCGGCCGGATTGTCGGCGAAGTTCACCTTGGTGATCACGGCGAGCGTGATGATGCCGATGAGCATCGTCACCGCGAGCACGCCCATGAGCAGCAGCGTGGTGGCCGCGTTCTTCGACTTCGGCTTCCTGAACGCCGGCACGCCGTTGCTGATCGCCTCGACCCCGGTCAGCGCCGCCGCGCCCGAGGAGAACGACCGCAGGATCAGGAAGACGAACGCGAACCCGGTCCACGTGCCCTCGGAGTGCAGCGTGAACCCGGCGCTCTCCGCCCGCATCGTCGTGCCCGTCGCGGCCTCGATCAGCCCCCACACGACCATGACCAGGATGCCGATGATGAACCCGTAGACGGGGATTGCGAAGGCTTTGCCCGATTCGCGCACTCCGCGCAGGTTCAGCGCGGTCAGCACCGCGACGATCACCACGGCGGTGATCACCTTGTGCTCGGCGACCCACGGGATCGCCGAGCCGATGTTGGCGACACCGGACGAAGTGGACACCGCGACGGTCATCACGTAGTCCACGAGCAGGGCGCTCGCCACCGTGAGGCCGAACTTGCTCCCCAGGTTGGTGCCGGCGACCTCGTAGTCACCGCCACCGCTCGGGTAGGCGTGCACGTTCTGCCGGTACGACGCCACGACCGTCAGCATGACCAGCGCCACGGCCACCCCGATCCACGGCGCGAACGCGTACGCCGACAGCCCGGCGAAGCTCAGGGTCAGGAAGATCTCTTCCGGCGCGTACGCGACGCTGGAAAGCGCGTCCGAGGCGAAGATCGGCAGCGCGATGCGCTTGGGCAGGAGCGTGTGGCCGAGCCGGTCACTGCGGAACGGACGTCCGAGAACCAGGCGCTTCAACACGGTCGGGAACTTCGACACCCTGGTGAATCTACAGCGCAGCGGAGCTGCTCCGTTGAGGGCGGTGGAGGGGAGGACGGTGGAACCAACCGGGGCCCGGCAGGGTAGGTTCGCCCGTGGTGCGCGAGGGTACCTACGGACGGGTTTACCCCCACCTACGAGGAGGCAAGGCGTGCACGTGGTGATCATGGGGTGCGGCCGGGTCGGCGCATCCCTGGCCGCGGCGCTGGAGCGTCTCGGCCACGAGGTGGCCGTCATCGACAAGAACCCCCAGGCGTTCCGACGGCTGGGACACGACTTCCACGGCCAGCAGATCGTCGGCGTCGGTTTCGACCGGCAGGTGCTGATCGAGGCCGGCATCGAAGAGGCCGGCGCGTTCGCGGCCGTGTCCAGCGGGGACAACTCCAACATCATCTCCGCGCGGGTCGCGCGCGAGAACTTCGGCATCGAGCACGTGGTCGCGCGGATCTACGACCACAAGCGCGCCGCGGTGTACGAGCGGCTGGGCATCCCCACCGTCGCGACGGTGCCGTGGACCACCGACCGCTTCCTGCGGACCCTGCTGCCGGACGGCGTCGCGTCGGTGTGGCGCGATCCGTCGGGCAACGTCGCGCTGCTGCAGCTGCCGCTGAACGAGGGCTGGGTCGGGCGCAGCGTGCGCGACCTCCAGGACGCCACCGGTGCGCGCGTCGCGTTCATCATGCGGTTCGGCAACGGCGTGCTGCCGGACAACAAGACCATGGTGCAGGCCGACGACGTCGTGTACGTCGCGGCCCGCTCCGGCACCGTCAGCGACGTGACGAGCGTGGCCGCTCGCGCTCCGGAGGAGGAGAACTGATGCGGGTCGCGATCGCGGGTGCCGGCGCCGTCGGGCGCTCCATCGCCGTCGAGCTGATCGACGGGCGGCACCAAGTGATGCTGATCGAGCGTGAGGCGGACCAGTTCGAGCCCGACAGCGTGCCGCAGGCCGACTGGGTGCTCGGCGACGCGTGCGAGCTCTCGAACCTCGAGGAGTCCGGCATCGAGCGCTGCGACGTGGTGATCGCCGCGACCGGCGACGACAAGTCCAACCTCGTGGTGTCGCTGCTCGCGAAGACGGAGTTCGCTGTGCGCCGCGTAGTGGCGCGCGTGAACAACCCCGCCAACGAATGGCTCTTCACCGACGCCTGGGGCGTCGATGTGGCCGTGTCGACCCCGCGCATGCTCGCCGCGATGGTCGAGGAGGCCGTGAGCGTCGGCGACCTCGTGCGGCTGATGACCTTCCGCCAGAGCCAGGCGAACCTCGTGGAGCTCACGCTGCCCGAGGAGACCCCGTTGGCCGGCAAGCCCGTGAGCGACATCGCGCTTCCCCGCGACGCCGCGCTCGTCACGATCCTGCGCGGCGACCGCGTGATCGTGCCGCAGCCGGAGGACCCGCTGGAAGCCGGTGACGAGCTGCTGTTCGTGGCGACGTCGGACGTCGAGCCGGAGATCCGCACGGCCCTGGGATACTGAGGCACACGAGGAAGGCCCCTCACGAGCACGTGAGGGGCCTTCCTGTGTCTTGGGGCAGGCCGTTAAGCCTCCGGAGTCGGCGTCTGCGCGTACTTCTCGCGCAGCCGGGCCTCGACCTCCGCGTCGGTCTCCGGCTTCGGTTCCGTCTCGCCCAGCGCCTTGAGCCGCTTGTCGGAGCGGCGGACCGCCCAGACGACCACGAGCAGACCCAGCGCGTAGAGCGGGTAACCCATGGCGATCTTCGCGAACGCGAGCCAGCCGGTGTAGTCGCTGTTGTAGAGCCAGCGCTGCACCACGAACCGGGCGGCGAAGATCACGGCCAGCGCGAGCGTGGCGACGTCGTAGCCGTAGCGCGAGGGCTTGTCCTTGCGCCAGGCCTGGCCGGCGCCGTTGAGCGCACTCCACACCACGCCGGCGATCGGCCAGCGCACGAGGATCGACAGCACGAACACGCCGCAGTAGGCGAGGCTCGCCCAGATGCCGAAGAGGAAGAAGCCCTTGGCCGAACCCGTGCGGAACGCGATGAACGCCGCGATCGCGACCCCGAAGAAGCCCGAGATCGCCGGCTGCAGCGGCTCCTTGCGCACGACCCGCAGCACTGTGATCGCCACGGCGCTGCCGACCGAGCCCCAGATGGCCGCGGTGAGCCCGAAGAAGGCGTTCACCAGCACGAAGACGATCACCGGCACCGACGAGTAGAACAGGCCCGACACGCCGCCCATCTGTTCCAGCAACGTGGGTTCGGGCTTCTCGGTGTCGTTGTCCGTGTCGTGCTTTTCGTCCCCGCCTTCGGGCACGTGCGTCTCGTCGCGGGGAGCGGGTTCAGTCACGGGAGTCGATCAACCTACCGGGCTCTGGAGTTCGTAGTACGGGTTGTACAGCACCTTCTGGCCGTCACGCTCTGCCATCCGGCCGCGGACCTTGATGGTCCGACCCGGCTCGATACCGGGGATCCGGCGTCGGCCCAGCCAGATTAGCGTCACGCCCTGTGTCCCGTCGAACAGCTCGGCCTGGAGCGTCGGAGTTCCCTCGCTCGGGCACAGCTCGACGCTGCGAAGCCTGCCGAGCACTGTCGCCTCTTCGCCGGACCGGCAGTCACAGGCGCGGCGAGCACCCTCGGCCCCGGACCTCTCGGACATCTCGTCGGCGTCGAGGTCCTCGACGTCGCTGGTCAGCTTGCGAACCAACCGGCTGAAGTAGCCGCCGTCCTTGGCGGACATGGTGTGCTCCTGTGCTCCGGGGCCTCCGACTTCGCGGCCCGTGCGTAATCCAGCGTAGCTGTGGTTCACATCAGCGAAACGGGTTTGCGCCAAGATCGCAACGTGACGTCCGCAATCCGGAACCTCCCTGTGGTCCTGCTGCCCGGTACGGGGTCCGACGAGGTGTTCGTTCAGTCGGTGTTCACCGGCCCGTTGGCCTTGGTGGGCGCCCGGCTGATCGCGCCGCCCCCACCGCCCGGCGCCGCGCTCGCCGACGGGTACCTCGAAGAGCTCGACCGGCTCGCGCGCGTCCACGGATCGCTGATCGTCGGGGGCGTCTCGTTCGGCGCGCACCTGGCCGCGGAGTGGGCAGTGGCCAACCCGGGCCGTTGCGAGGGGCTGGTGTGCGCGCTCCCGGCCTGGAACGGCGAACCCGGATCAGCGGCCGCGGCCGTCGCCGCGCGGGCCTCAGCGGATCTGGTGGCCTGCCAGGGGGTGGACGGTGCGCTGGCCGCGGTGGCCGCCGGGAGCCCGGGGTGGCTGGTCGACGAGCTGTCGCGGGCCTGGCGACGGCACGGCGACGAGCTGGTGGCGGGGCTGCGGGTCGCGGCGGGACGGCGGGCACCGTCGTTGACGGAGCTCGCGACGGTCGCCGTGCCGGCCGGGATCGGCGCGTGCGCCGGAGACCTGGTGCACCCCGTGACGGTGGCCCGCGAGTGGGCCGGGGTGCTGCCGAGGGGCGAGCTGGGCGTGGTCGAGCTGGCCGCCTTCGGGCGGGACCGCGAGGTGCTGGGGCGCGCGAGCCTGGTCGGGTTCCTGAAGGGCTGGTTCGGGTCCGCCGGAGACCTGCGATGAAAACCAGGTGGTGAAAAGAAATGAAGGAAGGCCCCGGCACGGGAGTGCCGAGGCCTTCCTTCGCTTGGCTGTCAGCCTTCTTGCTGCTCGGCGATGTGCTGCGCGACGGCGTCCGGGAGCGTGATCGGGAGCGGGGTGCGTACCGGCATCGGGGAGTCGCCACGATCGACGATGGTGTGGCGCACGATCATGCGCAGCACGTCGGGAGCCTGCGCGGACTGCGACTGCGGGCCGGCGATCACGCCGCGCAGCATCCAGCGCGGGCCGTCCACGCCGACGAAGCGCAGCGCGACGTCGCCGACGATGGCGGACAGCTCCAGGCCCCACTCGCCGCGACCGACCGTCACCTTCGCGCCGTCGGCTCGCAGCTGGTCGGCCAGCTCGGTGCCGACCTCGCGCCACAGACCGCCGGAACGCGGCGCCGCGTAGGCGCTGACGGTGATCTGGCCCTGCTCGGTCACCACGTGGACCGCGCGGACACCGCCGGCCTCCGGGTCCATCTCGACCTGCACCTGCGAGCCGTCCGGGACCGGGACCCGCACCGAACCGAGGTCGATGCGCGGGATGCCGTCCTCTTCGGCGTCGGCGACGTCGAAGGGCCCCTGCTCGGTCTCCGACAGCTGGTTCTCGGGTTCGATCGCGTCGTCGGCGTTCGCCCCGGTGTCGCCCGCGGCGCCGTCGGCGGACTCGGTCGCCCCGTCGACCCCGCTGTCGGACTTGCGCTTGCGTCCGAAGATCCCCACTACTTCTCCGTTCCTTCCCCAGTGCCCGCGTCCGCGCCGGGCACGTCCGGGACCAGTGTGGCGTGCCCGCCCGTCGAGCCGTAACCACCGGCGCCACGTTCGGTGTCGCCGAGCTCGGCAACCTCCACGAACACGGCCTGCTCGACCCGCTGGATCACCAGCTGCGCGATCCGGTCGCCGCGCGCGAGCACCACCGGCTCTTGAAGATCATGGTTGATGAGGCAGATCCGGATCTCACCGCGGTACCCCGCGTCGATCGTGCCGGGGGTGTTCACCACCGAAAGCCCCACGCGGGCCGCGAGTCCCGAGCGCGGGTGGACGAACCCCGCGAACCCCGGCGGCAGCGCGATCGCGACACCGGTTCCCACCACCCCGCGTTCGCCGGGCCCGAGCACGATATCCGAGGTGGTGACGAGGTCGGCGCCCGCGTCGCCGGGCCGCGCGTACGCGGGCAACGGGACGCCTGGGTCGAGCCGGGTGAGGAGTACCTGAACGCTGGACACGGGCGGCGAGACTACCCTTGTCGCGTGGCTGACACCGTGAACACCGCCGTGAAGCGCGGACTGGCGCACTCCGAACGGCTGTACGTGCCGTTGTGGGGCTGGCCGCTGCCGATGCTCGGCGCGATCCTGCTCGGCGTGGAGATCCACCTCGGGTACCCCTCGATCCCGGTGTGGATCCCGTTGCCCATCGCCATCGTGGTGATGGGTGCGCTGGTGCTGTCGCTCGGCCGCTCCCGCGTGCGCGTGACGGGCGGTGACGAGCCGGAGCTGTGGGTCGGCGACGCGCACCTGCCGCTGCGCTTCGTCGGCGTGGTCGAGATCCTCGAGAAGGACGACAAGCGCCGCGCCCTCGGGCGCGACGGCGACCCGGCCGCGTTCGTCCTGCACCGCGGCTGGGTGGGCCCGGCGGTCCGCGTGCAGCTCACGGATCCGGCCGACCCCACGCCGTACTGGCTGTTCAGCACGCGCAAGCCGAAGCGCGTCGCCGAACTGCTGCGCGCCCGTTCCTGAGCGAGAGCGCCGCCGCGTCCGCGGAACCGGTCCCGCGGACGCGGAAGGGGGCCGGCCTGGTGGGCCGACCCCCTTTATCCAGCTCGCGAGCGAGCTTCCCCGGACCGCCGCGACTGTGTTTCCCCTGAAAAACCTGTGTTTCCCTGAAGTCCTGTACGAGATCCCCGTACGCCGTCAGGCGCAGGCTGTGCTCAGGCGCAGTCGCGACAGATCAGCCGGCCGCCGTTGTCTTCGGCGAGCCTGCTGCGGTGGTGCACCAGGAAGCAGACCGAGCAGGTGAACTCGTCAGCCTGTTTCGGCACGACCTTCACGGTCATGTCCTCACCGGAAAGCCCGGAAAGGTCGGCACCAGGAAGCTCGAAGTTCTCGGCGTTCGCGTCCTCGTCGACGTCGACGACGCCGGACTGGTTCTCGTTCCGCCGGGCCTTCAGCTCCTCCAACGAGTCTTCGGCCAGCTCGTCGGCTTCGCTGCGGCGCGGAGCGTCGTAGTCGGTAGCCATGTGTCCCTCACCCCTGCGAATCAGCTTGTCTTGTTCTTCCGGTCCCCCGGGCGTACCCGTGAGCCGGTCGTGCCGCTGGTCAACGTTCCAGGGCCCCTGTTTGTGCCCGGCGCCCGCAGTGACCGAGGTCTCAGCCAGGTGCCCCTCTTCCTGCGGCCGGAGCCCGGGAAGGGTAGCTCACCGTTCGCCGAGCTCCGCACCGAGTCGCGCATTGCTTGAATTTCGTCACCCGACAGGGGGAATCCGCAGGTGAGACGGCTGGCGTCCGTCGAGGTTGCCCACGGGTCGCGAAGATCACCCGGCAGCGTTGTCCGCTTGCTCCCGCGGAGGTCTCCGTGGTGCGATCGGCGGACCGGCGATTCGCGGCCCGGCCTCGGCGGGGACGGGGCGGGCACAGGGTGACCCGCGCCACCGGGTGCGGCGCGGAACGCCTAGGCTGGGCGGCCACGGCGGCCCTCACAGCGTCGCCTGGTACACCGGGGACGACACCGGGGGACGACATCGACCGGGGCGCGCGGCGCCACGGGGTTGTGGGGTCCTGCGGGGCGGGGTCCGCGGACGGGGTTTCCGCGTTCGGGAAGGGACGGGGCAGGTGGCGTCGGGGAACGGCTCGGGGGACCGTGGTGCGCGGCCTTATCGCAAGCACCGGCCGCTGCCCGCGCTCATCGTGATCGGGGTGCTCGCCCTCGGCGCGGTGTTCGTGTGGGTGAACGCCGTGGTCGATCGAGGGGACGTCGACGAGGCCGTGCTCTGCACGCCGGCCCCCACTCCGCCTCCGGGCACCACTTACACGACCGTGGCCCACAACGGCCTCGACGACCGCTCCCCCGTGCCCCCCGACAAGGTGGCGCTGAAAGTCCTCAACGCCAGCACCACGCGCGGCCAGGGCGGCATCACGACCACGGCCCTGCGCGAGCTCGGCTTCACCGCCATCGGCGACCCGGCCAACGACCCGGCCTACCCCAAGGGCGACGCCAAGTGCCGCGGCCAGATCCGCTACGGCGAGAACGGCGCCGCGGCCGCCCGCACGGTGAGCCTCGTGGTGCCGTGTGCCGAACTCGTGCGCGACAACCGCAAGGACGCCAGCGTCGACCTCGTCACCGGCACGCTCTTCGACGACGTCCGCCCGCGCCCGGAGGCGCGCCAGATCCTCCAGAAGCTCGCCGACTGGTCCAAGTCCCACCAGGGCGGGGGCGGCAACGAGCAGTCCTCGGGCCCCGGCGCGCCCGTGATCGACCAGACGATGCTCGCCGCGGCCCGCGACGTCGCCTGCTGACCCTGGACCCCCGGGCGGGGGTCCAGGGCGGGCGTCAGACGCTCTTGGCGTCCAGCGAGGCCAGCACCTGCCGCAGCGGCTCCGCGATGCCGGGCGCCGCCGCGAAGGTCACGTCCTCGCCCAGATCGGGTGCCGAGCCCGGCAGGAGGATCGTCGCGCCGGCCTCGGCCGCGACGAGCGCCCCGGCGGCCCAGTCCCAGCGGTGCAGGCCGTGCTCGAAGTACGCGTCGAGCCAGCCCGCACCGACCGCGCACAGCTCCAGCGACGCCGCTCCGCCGCGGCGGATGTCCCGCACGTGCCCGAGCAGCTCGCCCGCGAGCGCGCCCTGGCGCACGCGACGATCGCGCGCGTAGGCGAACCCGGTGCCCACCAGTGACAGGTCCAGGCGCGTCGGCGAGGACGCCGACAGGCGCCGGCCGTCGAGCCAGGCGCCCTGGCCCCGCGCGGCCGTCCAGCGGCGGCCGCTGACGGGTTCCACGACCGCGCCGGCCACTGACACCCCGTCGACCTGCGCGGCCAGCGACACCGCGAACGCCGGCAGCCCGTAAAGGAAATTCACGGTCCCGTCGATCGGGTCCACCACCCACGTCACGCCGGACCCGGCCGCGGCGCCGCCGCCCTCCTCCCCCAGCACCGGTTCGCCCGGGCGCAGCTCGGCCAGCCGCTCGCGCACCAGCTCCTCGGACTCCTTGTCGATCGCGGTGACCACGTCGGTGTCCGCCGACTTGGTGTCCACGCGGACCACGCCGCCCGCCTGCATGGCGGTCCAGGCCGCCCGCACCAGCCCGGCCGCCTCGACCGCCACCTGCTCCGCAACGCTTTTCAGCAACGACTCGTCAGCTCCCACGTCGGACATGTCACCACATCCGGTTAAAGTCTCCGGAGCAGACATCTGAATCGTGCGAGAAGGGACCACGTCAGTGACGGCGACCCGAGGTTTCGGAATCGACATCGGCGGCAGCGGGATCAAGGGCGCGCTGGTCGATTTGGAAACGGGACAGCTCATCGGCGAGCGACACCGGATCGAGACGCCGCAGCCGTCGACGCCCGACGCCGTCGCGGACGTGGTGGCCGAGATCGTGCACATCGCGGAGTGGGACGGACCGGTCGGCGTGACACTGCCGGCGGTGGTCAAGAAGGGGGTCGCGCACACCGCGGCCAACATCGACCACGCCTGGATCGGCACGGACGCCGACGCGCTGTTCGCCAAGCGGCTCGGCAAGAGCGTCGCGGACGTGGCGATGCTCAACGACGCCGACGCGGCCGGCATGGCCGAGATCCGCTTCGGCGACGAGGCCGCGCGCACCGGCGTCACCGCGCTGCTGACCTTCGGCACCGGCATCGGCAGCGCCGTGTTCCACGACGGCAAGCTCGTGCCCAACACCGAGTTCGGCCACCTCGAGGTCGACGGCCACGACGCGGAGAAGCGCGCCGCGGCGTCGGTGAAGGACAACGAGGGCCTGAGCTACCACCAGTGGGCCAAGCGGGTACACCGTTACCTGACCGTGCTGGAGAATCTGATCTGGCCGGATCTGTTCATCGTCGGCGGCGGCGTGAGCAAGAAGGCGGAGAAGTGGGTGCCGCTGCTGGACGTCCGGACCCCGGTGATCGTGGCTTCGTTGCAGAACAACGCGGGCATCGTCGGCGCCGCCGCGGCCGCGGTCGAGGGCATCGCGCACTGACCCGGACCCGCCCGTGAACGGCCGCGAAACCTACGCGCGGGTCACGGGAAGGTCACGTACAGGTACCGTGCGGCAGGCCGGAGGGTGATCGCTTCGCGACGCACTGCCCGGCCGTCGTTACAATGGAACGCGGCCCACGGCTGCGGGAGTGAAAACCGCAGGCCGAGGCGTGTTCCCCGAATGTGAGGCAGCCGAGGTGGCGATACCTCGGCTCGTCATGATCGACCGCTGCGAAAGGGCGTAAGTGGCAGCCGCAAGAACCGCAACCCGAAGCGGGACGAAGACAGCGACCGCAGCCGGCGAGCCGGCCGACGAGGCAGCCACCGGCGCGGCGAAACCCAAGACCGCCGGCGCGAAGAAGGCTCCGGCCAAAAAGGCGCCGGCCAAGAAGGCCACCACCAAGGCGTCCAAGACCGAAGACGGCGACCCGGACGGCCCGGTCGACCTCGACGAGGCCGAACTCGACAGCCCGGACCTGTCCGACCTGGAAGAGGTCGAGGTCGACGTCGTCGACGAGACGGTCAACGACGAGGTCGCCGAAGAAGACTCCGACGACTCGGAAGAAGAAGCCGAGGGGACGGAGACGCCCGCCGCGCGCCGCCGTAGCAACGCAGCCGCCGAGAAGGGGCCGAAGTCCGCCTCGGACAACCCCGACTTCGTCTGGGACGAGGAGGAGTCCGAGGCGCTGCGCCAGGCGCGCAAGGACGCCGAGCTCACCGCTTCGGCCGACTCGGTGCGCGCCTACCTCAAGCAGATCGGCAAGGTCGCGCTGCTCAACGCCGAGGAGGAGGTGGAGCTCGCCAAGCGCATCGAGGCGGGTCTCTACTCCGCCGAGCGCGTGCGCACCGCCGAGGACGAGGGCGAGAAGCTCGTCACCCAGATGCGCCGCGATCTCAAGTGGATCGTGCGCGACGGCGAGCGCGCCAAGAACCACCTGCTGGAGGCGAACCTCCGGCTCGTGGTGTCGCTGGCGAAGCGCTACACCGGCCGCGGCATGGCGTTCCTGGACCTCATCCAGGAGGGCAACCTCGGCCTGATCCGCGCGGTGGAGAAGTTCGACTACACCAAGGGCTACAAGTTCTCGACGTACGCCACGTGGTGGATCCGCCAGGCGATCACCCGCGCGATGGCCGACCAGGCCCGCACCATCCGCATCCCGGTGCACATGGTGGAGGTCATCAACAAGCTCGGCCGTATACAGCGCGAACTCCTTCAGGACCTCGGCCGCGAGCCGACGCCCGAGGAGCTCGCCAAGGAGATGGACATCTCGCCGGAGAAGGTCCTGGAGATCCAGCAGTACGCGCGTGAGCCGATCTCGCTGGACCAGACCATCGGCGATGAGGGCGACTCGCAGCTCGGTGACTTCATCGAAGACTCCGAAGCGGTCGTCGCGGTCGACGCGGTGTCGTTCACGCTGCTGCAGGACCAGCTCCAGTCGGTGCTGCAGACGCTGTCCGAGCGCGAGGCGGGCGTGGTCCGGCTGCGCTTCGGCCTCACCGACGGCCAGCCCCGCACGCTCGACGAGATCGGCCAGGTCTACGGCGTCACGCGTGAGCGCATCCGCCAGATCGAGTCGAAGACGATGTCGAAGCTGCGGCACCCGTCGCGATCCCAGGTCCTCCGGGACTACCTGGACTGATCGCTCGGTCTCGACGAGGAACCCCGTCACCGGAATCCGGTGGCGGGGTTCTTTGCTGTGCACGAAGATCCACTGGGCACCTGATCGATCGGGCGCTGATCGATTCGGGCGCTGATCGATCGGGCACGCTCCGCTCGGCACGCTTCGATTCAGCACCGGCTCGACCGGCCACTGTGGACGAAGAGGGGCCGGCGCACAGGACTGGACCTCTGCCCGGCGGGTCACCGGCAGGCGTAGAGGTCCAAACCATGACTGGTATGTCCGTTTCCAACGTTCCGCGGCCGTCTTCAACATTTCCGTCCGTCCCCGGAAACATTTCCGGAACGTGATCCGCGGTATTCACCCACACACCCACCGCGACGAACCGCACGTAGTGAATACCTCGCGGCCCCCGTCCACCGCAACAGCCGAAAGTCGGTCCTTCACGTGCCTGCGGCGGAAATCGTGATTATTTGGTTGCCTGGGAACGAAGATCGGAGGGCCTTCTCCGGATTATGCTGCGCCGACAACGAGCGTCAGCAGCATTCGGAAGGCAGCACCGGCTAGTGTTTTCGACGAAAACTCAATGGGGCGAGAGTCAGGCGTGGCCGTCGGTACGGAGTGGAACCTCCGTTCCCGGTGAATCGAGGAAACTGTGATCGGCTTCCTCCTCCGCCGCCTCGTCAACTACGTGGCATTGTGCCTGGTCGCCACCTTCGCGGCCTTTTCCTTGGCGTCGCTGGCTTTCAGCCCGCTCGACGCGCTGAAGCTGCGGAACCCACCGGCTCCGCAGTCCACTATCGACGCCAAGGCGGCCGAGCTCTACCTGAACCAGCCCATCCCCGAGCGCTTCTTCACCTGGCTCGGCGGAGTGCTGCAGGGGAACTTCGGCCGCACGGTCGCCGACCAGCCGATCACCGACGAGCTCTTCCGCCGTGCCGGCGTGAGCCTTCGGCTGTTCTTGCTGGGCATCACGATCGGCATCATCATCGGCGTGCTCGTCGGTGTGGTGAGCGCGATCCGGCAGTACAAGGTGAGCGACTACGTGGCCACCACGTTCTCGTTCGTCGTGCTGTCCACCCCGGTCTTCGTGATCGCCACGATCCTCAAGGCGGGCGCCCAGTCGGTGAACGACAACCTGCTCGGCGGGTACCAGTTCTTCATCGTGCAGGGCGAGACGAGCGGGATCGACGGCAGTTTCGGCGACGTGCTGCTCGACCGGTTGCAGCACATCATCGTGCCGACACTGGCGATCGTGCTGACGCAGGTCGCGTACTACAGCCGCTACCAGCGTTCGGCGATGCTCGACGTGCTCGGCTCCGACTTCCTGCGCACCGCTCAGGCGAAGGGCCTCACCCGCCGGCGCGCGCTGTTCAAGCACGGCCTGCGCACGGCGCTGATCCCGATGGCGACGCTGTTCGCGTTCGGCTTCGGCCTGCTCATCACGGGTGGCATCTTCACCGAGCGGATCTTCGGCTGGTACGGCATGGGCGACTGGCTGGTGACCGGGATCCAGAAGCAGGACACCAACATCGTCGCGACCGTGACGCTGTTCATCGCGATCTGCGTGCTGCTGGCCGGGTGGCTGGCCGACGTGCTCTACGCCGCGCTCGACCCGAGGGTGAGGATCTGATGGCCGCTCCCGTGAACGAGGCCGACATCGCCGATTCCGCCGTGCTGGCGGTCGACCCGCGCAGCGAGGCCGAAAGCAAGTCGTCCAGCCGCGGAAAGCTCGTGCTGCGCCGCTTCCTGCGCAACAAGCTCGCGGTCATCTCGCTGGCCGTGATCGTGCTGTTCTACGTGCTGGCCTTCACCTACACCTGGTACACGCCGTGGTCGTACGACGAGCTCGACCCGCTGTCGAATCTGCTGCCGCCGGACGGGAACCACTGGTTCGGCACGAACCAGATCGGCGGCGACATGTTCGCGCAGACCATGCGCGGGCTGCAGAAGTCGCTCACGATCGGCCTGCTGGCCGCGCTGTTCTCCACCGGCGTCGCCTCGATCGTCGGCGCGGCCGCCGGCTACTTCGGCGGCTGGACCGACCGCATCGCCATGTGGGTCGTGGACCTGCTGCTGATCCTGCCGCCGTTCCTGATCATCTCGATCCTCTCGCCCGCCTTCCGCGGCAAGACGTGGGTGATCCTGGTCGGCCTGATCGCACTGTTCCAGTGGATGATCACCGCCCGCATCGTGCGCGGCATGACGCTGACGTTGCGCGAACGCGAGTTCGTGAAGGCCGCGAAGTTCATGGGCCAGCCGTCGTGGCGGATCATCGCCAAGCACATCGTGCCGAACATGGCCTCGCTGCTGATCATCGACGCGACGATCAACGTCGGCGTCGCGATCATCACCGAGACCTCGCTGTCGTTCTTCGGGTTCGGCGTGCAGTCGCCCGACGTCTCGCTCGGCACGCTCATCGCGAGCGGCACCGACGCGGTGCGCACCTTCCCCTGGCTGTTCTACATCCCGGCGGGCTTTCTCGTGGTCACCGTGCTCGCGGTGAACTACGCGGGTGACGGCCTGCGCGACGCGCTCGACCCGTCGTCGAGCCGGTCGCGGCGCAAGGAGCGCAAGCGCATCGCCGAAAAAACGAAGTCCCCCAGCACCACAGGAGCCACAGCATGACCGCCTCGCTCGCACTGGGCGCGGAGACCGAGAAGCCCACCGGCACGGTCCTGGAGGTCGCCGACCTCGACGTGTCGTTCCCGTCCGAATCCGGCCGCGTGCACGCGGTCCGCGGGCTCTCCTACCAGGTCGCGGCCGGCGAGGTGCTGGGCATCGTCGGCGAGTCCGGTTCCGGCAAGTCGGTGTCATCGCTCGCGGTCATGGGCCTGCTCCCGCCGCAGGCGCGCATCTCCGGCTCCATCCGGTTCCAGGGCAGCGAGCTCATCGGCAAGTCCGACACCGAGCTGTCCAAGCTGCGCGGCAAGAAGATCTCGATGGTCTTCCAGGACCCGCTCTCGGCGCTGACGCCCGTGTACACCGTGGGCGCGCAGATCGCCGAGGCACTGCTGGTGCACGCCAAGGGCTCGATGACCAAGCAGCAGGCCAACAACCGGGCCGTGGAGCTGCTCGACCTCGTCGGCATCCCGAACGCCGCCGCGCGTGCCAAGGCGTTCCCGCACGAGTTCTCCGGCGGCATGCGCCAGCGCGCGGTGATCGCCATCGCGATCGCCAACAACCCGGACCTGATCATCGCCGACGAGCCGACCACCGCGCTCGACGTGACCGTGCAGGCCCAGGTGCTGGAAGTGCTGAAGACCGCGCAGGAGGTGACCGGCGCCGGCATCGTGATCATCACCCACGACCTCGGCGTGGTCGCAGGGTTCGCCGACCGCCTGATGGTCATGTACGCCGGGCGCGCCGTGGAGCAGGGCCCGGTCGAGACCATCTACGCCCAGCCGCGCATGCCGTACACGCTGGGCCTGCTGGGCTCGATCCCCCGCGTCGACGCGCACGAGAAGCAGCCGCTGGTGCCGATCGAGGGCCAGCCGCCCTCGTTGGTGAACCTGCCCTCGGGCTGCCCGTTCGCGCCGCGCTGCCCGCTGGCGATCGACGCGTGCCACCAGGCCGAGCCCGAGCTGTTCACGATCACGCCGGGCAACCCGAACGCGCCGGTCGACACCACGCATCGGGCCGCCTGCATCCGCACCGAGGAGCTCGCCGGCCCCAAGGCCGACGCGGCCGAGGTCTACGGCGCCGAGGTGATCGAGGAGGCGGCGGTCGCGAAGCTGCCGCGCGCGCAGCGCACCGCCGTGCTCGACGTGCAGGACCTGCAGAAGCACTACCAGATCACCAAGGGCGCGGTGCTCAAGCGCAAGGCCGGTGTGGTCAAGGCGGTCGACGGCATCAGCTTCGACATCGTCGAGGGCGAGACGCTGGGCCTGGTCGGCGAGTCCGGCTGTGGCAAGTCGACCACGCTGATGGAGATCCTCGAGCTGGCCGCACCCCAGAACGGGTCGGTGGCAGTGCTCGGCCGAGACGTCGCGAAGCTGAACGGCAAGGGGCGCAAGGAGATCCGGCGCGACCTGCAGGTGGTGTTCCAGGACCCGATGGCCGCGCTCGACCCGCGACTGCCGATCGGCGACATCATCGCCGAGCCGATGGTGACCCACGGCTACGGCAAGGCGCACATCGCCAAGCGCGTGCCCGAACTGCTCGGGCTCGTGGGGCTGCGCGCGGAGCACGCCGACCGGTACCCGGCGGAGTTCTCCGGCGGGCAGCGCCAGCGCATCGGCATCGCCCGGGCACTCGCGCTCGAGCCGAAGCTGATCGTGCTCGACGAACCGGTGTCCGCGCTGGACGTGTCGATCCAGGCCGGCGTGATCAACCTGCTCGATGAGCTGAAGGCGAAGCTCGGCCTGTCGTACCTGTTCGTGGCCCACGACCTCTCGGTGATCCGGCACATCGCCGACCGCGTGGCCGTGATGTACCTCGGCAAGATCGTCGAGATCGGCGACGTGGAGACCGTCTTCGACGCGCCGCAGCACCCGTACACGCAGGCGCTGCTGTCCGCGATTCCGATCCCGGACCCGATCAAGGAACGCGAGCGGACCCGGATCATCCTCACCGGCGACCTGCCCAGCCCGGCGAACCCGCCGTCGGGCTGCCGGTTCCGCACGCGCTGTTTCGTGTTCTCGCAACTGTCCGAACAGGACAAGCAGAAGTGCATCGACGTCGAGCCGCCGCGCGAGTCCCGTGCGGACGACCACGACGTCGCCTGCCACTACGCCAAGACCCGTGAAGTCGTGTAGCCACGCATCCGTTGGCACACAGGGAAAGAAAGGTAAACATGATGCGACGGAGAATGGCCGCAGTCGTGGCTCCCGTTGCCGCTCTGGGGCTTCTGCTCGCCGCCTGTGGCGGTGGCACTTCCAGCAGTGGTAGCAGTGGCCTGCAGGACGCCGGCACGCAGCAGGTCAAGACCGCGGACATCAATGCGATGCCGGTCGACCAGCTCAAGGACGGCGGCGACTTCAAGTGGCCGGTCGACCAGCTGCCCGACAACTGGAACTACAACGAGGTCGACGGCACGGTCGCCGACGGCGCTTACATGGACGGCGCCATCATCCCCTACCCGTTCCCGCAGAACGCGGACGCGTCGGTGGGTGTCGACCCGAGCTACCTCACCTCGGCCGAGGTCATCAGCACCGACCCGCAGGTGGTCGAGCTGAAGATCAACCCGAAGGCCAAGTGGAGCAACGGCCGGCAGTTCTCGTGGGAGGACTACGCCGCGCAGGCCAACGTGCTCAACGGCAAGAACCCCGCCTACCAGGTGTCGGGTACCACCGGGTACGAGGACATCGCCAAGGTCGAAAAGGGCACTGACGACCAGGACGTGAAGATCACCTTCGCGAAGAAGTTCGCGGAGTGGAAGTCGCTGTTCAGCCCGCTCTACCCCAAGGAGCTGAACGCCGACCCGGACACGTTCAACAAGGCCTGGGCCGCCAAGCCGCTGATCACCGCCGGCCCGTTCAAGGTCAAGAGCATCGACCAGACCGGCAAGACCGTGGTCTTCGAGCGCGACCCGAACTGGTGGGGCCCGAAGCCGAAGCTGGACACCGTGACCTACAAGGTCGTGGAGCGCGCCGCGCTGCCGGACGCCTTCGCCAACGGCCAGATCGACTTCTACAACCTGAACAACGACATCAACGCCTTCAAGCGCGCGCAGGCCGACCCGAACACGGTCATCCGCCAGTCCAACAACCCGGACTACACGCACGTGACCTTCAACGGCGCGTCGGGCGCGATCCTGGCCGACAAGGATCTGCGCGTGGCGATCATGAAGGGCATCGACACCGTCTCGATCAGCAAGGCGATCCTCGGCCAGATGCAGAAGGACACCACGCCGATCGGCAACCACCTGTACCTCAAGGGTTCCAAGACCTACGAGGACAACTCGGGGCCGTACAAGTACAACGCGGACGCCGCGAAGGCCGAGCTCGACAAGCTGGGCTGGAAGCAGTCCGGTGACCTGCGCGCCAAGGACGGCAAGCAGCTCAAGCTGCGCCTGGTGATCCCCACGGCGACGCCGATCAGCCAGCAGACCGGCCAGATCATGCAGTCGGAGCTGAAGGCGATCGGTGTCGGGCTGGACATCCAGGCCGTGCCGAGCACCGAGTTCTTCAAGAACTACGTCAACGTCGGCAACTTCGACCTGACGCTGTTCCGCTGGCTGTCGAACTCGTTCCCGATCGGCGGCAGCAAGGGCATCTACTACCTCGACCCGAAGAACATCAACCAGAACTACGGCCGCATCGGTGACGACAAGCTGAACCAGCTGCTCGACACCGCGGCCCAGGAACTGGACGACACGAAGCGGGCCGCGGACATCAACGCCGCCGACAAGGAGATCTGGGCCCTGGGCCACCAGCTCCCGATCTTCCAGTCGCCGGGTGCGTTCGCCGTGCGCAAGACCCTGGGCAACTTCGGTTCGCCCGGCTACGCGAACACGCCGTACGACTACACCAAGATCGGCTTCGTGAAGTAACGCTGTACCCCCGGGAGAGCGGCGCGGGCCCCGGCCCGCGCCGCTCTTTCCTTTGTAGACACCTAAGGTGGCACTCATGCGGAGTTTCCTGCGGCTGCGGCCGGTGCGCCACATCCTCGTGACGAGCGCCGTCGTGCTGGTCGCGTGCGCGGCCGTGTTCGTGTTGCAGCTGCTGGAGTTCTCCCACGCGCAGGCCGACGTCCGGGGCATCACGGCGCAGGCCACGGGCACGGTGGTGCGCGGCGGTGAAGGCTCGGCGACCGTGCGCTTCCCGGTGGCCGGCGGGTCTCTCGCGACGGCGGATGTCGCGCTCGACAGCTCGGCGCCGAAGACCGGCACGAGCGTGCCCGTGCTGTACGACCCCGCGCAGCCCTCCCGCGCGCTGATCCGCGACGCGACCCCGATCGTGACCGCCGACCGCGCGACAACCTACGCCACGGTGACCGTGGTCGCGGCCGCGGCGGTCCTGGCCGTCGATCTTTTCCTGTTCTTCACACGCTTCGTCCGGCCCGCGCGAGCCGCGGCATCGACGTCACCGATCCCGGTGCGACGGGTGAAGGTGCAACGCGGTCTGCTCACGCGGTCCTGGCTCGAAACCGAGACGGCGTCACCGCGCTGGATCCCGGTGTACTTCTCCCCCACCTTGATCGGCCTGCCCGCGCCGACGAAGGTCGTGGTCCGCGGCGACGTGCGCCGCGACCGGCTCGTCGCCGTCGAAGTCGGCGACGAGCTGCTGTACTCGGCCGGCTCGGTGCGGGCCACCGAACCGCGCGGCCGCCGCACCGACAACCCCGCCGAGCCCGACGAAGAACGCGCGCTCGCCGCGGCGCGCCCGGTGTCGCTGGCCCGCCAGTTCCGCGCCGACCTGCCGGTGCTGGCCGTCGCCCCCGTGGTCGGCGCGTTCTGGGCCTTCGTCGACGGCAGCGGCTTCAGCGGGTGGCTCGTGGTCACCGTGCTCGTCGCCGCGTTCGGGTTCTGGTGGGCCGCGCTGCGCGGCTCCGACCCGTCAGTCTGAGCCCAGCTCCCCGAGGACGACGGCCAGCTCGTCGTAGGAGTCCGCGAGCTTCTCCGCCTGGTCGAGGCGGTGGCGCTCCAGCCGCAGCGCGCCGAGGTGGCGGGCGCGGTAGTAGAGCATCCGCCGCCGGGCCTCGGGCGAGGTGTCGAGCGGGCCGTAGGCCTCCCAGAACTCGTCGCGCTCAGTGCCGGGTTTGGCCAGCGCCATGCGGATCGGCCAGTCGGCCGCCGGGTCCCCCCACGAGCTGCGGTCGTGGTCGTAGACGCCGGTGACGCGGAGATCGTCGGCGAGCATCACGTTCACCGTCCACAGATCGCCGTGGAGCAGGCGCGGTTCGGTGACCTCATCGAGCAGCGCCGAGTCGCGGGCCGCGAGCTTGCCGATCTCCCGCACGTCGGCGGCGTCGAGGCCGAGGTCCTCCAGGTCGAGCGCGTTGTCGGCGAAGAAGGCGACCAGCGCTTCGCTCCACGTGGCGAAGTGCGGCCCCGCGACCGGGCCGAAGGCGGGCCCACGCACGTCGTGCACCAGGCGCGTCAGCCGGCCCAGCTCGCGGAAGAACGGCCCGCGCTCGGCCGGCGGATACGTCGGGAGGACGTCGGGCCCGGCGCGGCCGGCGAGCACGGCCTGCACCACGTAGTCGCGCGGGAGCACCTCGTGGGTGAAGTCGGCCGCGATCGTGCGTGGCAGCAGGTGCGCGATGGGTGCGAAGTAGGGCGCCGCGACGTACTCGTTGCGCATGAACTGCCACTCGGTCCGAGTCTGGCGCGCGGGCTCGGGCGCCACGCGCAGGATCACGGGTCGGTCGGCGAGCTCCACACGGTAGGTCGTGTTGTAGCCGCCCCAGCCCAGCTCGGTCGCGCCGCGGACCACGGTCCCGGGCCCGAACACGCGCTCGCACACCGCCCGGATCTGCTCGGGGCCGAGCTGCTGCTGGAACGCCCCGATCGGGCGGTCGAGGGGGCGAAAGTCCATGGGCTCATCCTGGCAGGCCCGTCAGCGGCACTCGATCACACTCCGCACCCCGGCCGCTCAGGGCACCGCCAGGCCCTCGCGCCTCAACGACTCCTCGATGCGCAGCCGTTCGAGATCGCGGTCGATGCCCTCGGGCAGCGACTCGAGCCGGTGCTCGACGCCGACCGCGCGGCAGGCCGTCTGCAGCAGCTCGTCGTAAGCCTGGCGGGTGCCGATGCGCCGGGCCGCCGGAGTGCCGGGCGGGTACGACGCGAGCACGCGGTGCACCCGTCGCAGGTCCGCGGAGAGACGTTCGACGGGCGGGCCCGCCGGCTGGAGCCGTTCGCGGCGGCGGTCGCGCAGCCAGTGGCAGAGGGTGGGCACGCGCAGCGCGCACCAGAAGAGCGCCGAGGGAGCGAGGCTGACCACGGCGAAGAGGACGAGAGGCCCGGCCACGCTGCCGGTCGCGTCGGCCACGCGTCCAGTGTAAGCCGCGTCACAGGTGATCGCGCCGGCGTTTGCGAGCCTGTCCGGCGAACAGCACGCCCGCGCCCACCGCGAGCAGCACGGCGCTGGCCGCGATGTGCAGCTGCGGGGGCAGCAGGTGCAGCTGCACGAACCAGCTGGGGTTCGTGCAGCCGGCGAGCCGGTTGATGAGCCCGCCGGCCCCCTGGATCACGAGCAGGAGACCGAGGAGCTCGATCACGAGGTCACCTTCTGCTTGCTCGGCTCTTCCTTCTTGCCGAACAGCTCGGTCCACAGCGGACCGGCGAAGAGCCAGATGCCCACGAGGCCGCCGAGGCGCGGCAGCCACTCCCACAGCCTCGACGAGTACGTGCACGCCGCCCTGCGCGCCGGTGCCGCGGGTTTCCTGCTCAAGTCCGTCGAAGCGCCGCGGCTGATCGAGGCCGTGAAGCTCGTCGCCGCGGGCGAGGGTGTGCCGGCGCCGCAGGTGACTCGCAAGCTCATCACGGAATTCGCGCAGTCGGCCGGGAAACTCGTCACCGCGCTCTCTGGTCTGGACGACCTCACCGACCGCGAACGCGAGGTGCTGGGCTGCCTCGGCGCCGGCCTGTCCAACGCCGAGATCGGCACCCGCCTGCACATCGGCGAGACCACGGTGAAGACGCACGTCTCGCGCGTGCTCACGAAACTCGACCTCCGTTCGCGGGTGCAGGCCGCGATCCTCGCGCAGGAAGCCGGGCTCGCGCTGAACTGAAGTCCGCGTCGAGCAGCCGATCTGCAGGCCGGCCCGTGAGCTTCTAACGTTCTTCCATGGGTGTGCGGAGAACGTTGGACGTGGACGAGGTCCTGAAGCGCCAGGACTCGGGCGAGCTGAAGCGGCGGCTCAGGGGACGCGACCTGGTGGGGTTCGGCGTCGGGATCATCATCGGGACCGGGATCTTCACGCTCGCCGGCGTCGAGGCCAAGACCCACGCGGGCCCGGCGGTCACGCTGTCGTTCGTGATCGGCGCGGTCGTGGCCGGGCTCGCGGCGCTCTGCTACGCCGAACTGGCCTCCAGCGTGCCGACAGCCGGCAGCGCCTACACCTACGCGTTCGCCACGCTCGGCGAGGTGTTCGCGTGGATCATCGGCTGGGACCTGCTGCTGGAGTTCGCGCTCGGCGCCGCCGTGGTGTCGCGCGGGTGGTCCGGGTACCTGGCGAACCTCCTCGGGTTGTCGCCCACGTGGTTCGGCGAGGACGCGAAGGTCAACATCGGCGCGGTGATCATCATCGCCGTGCTGACGGTGGTGGCCGTGCTGGGGATCAAGGAATCCGCGTGGCTCACCAACGTGCTGGTGTGCGTGAAGGTCGCCGTGTGCATCCTGATCATCGTGGTCGGGGTGTTCTTCATCAAGGGCGCCAACCTGACGCCGTTCATCCCGCCGGCGCAGCCGCCCTCGGGTGGCTCGGGCGTGCTGGAACAGCCGGTGGTGCAGGCCGCACTCGGCCTCGAGCAGTCCGTGTACGGCATCGCGGGTGTCGTGACCGCCGCGGCCGTGGTGTTCTTCGCCTACACCGGTTTCGAGGCGCTGGCGAACCTCGGCGAGGAGACCATCAACCCGCGCAAGGACCTGCGCGTGGGCATCCTCGGCGCGCTGGCCGTGTGCGCCGTGCTCTACATCGCCGTCTCGATCGTGCTCACGGGCATGATCCCGTTCACCGACATCGACACCGGCGCCCCGCTCGCGGCCGCGTTCGACAGCGTCGGCCAGCACTGGGTCGGCGCGCTGATCTCGCTCGGCGCGGTGACCGGCCTGACGTCGGTGATGATGGTCGAGCTGGTGACCATCGGCCGCATCGGCTTCGCGATGGGCCGCGACGGCCTGCTGCCCAAGGCCATCGGCACCACCCACCCGCGCTGGGGCACCCCGCACCGCATGACCATCCTGGGCGCCATCCTGATCGCGGCGCTCGCGGCGTTCGTGCCGATCTCCGCGCTGTCGGACATGGTCAGCATCGGCGCCCTCTCGGCGATGATCATCGTCGCGCTGGCCGTGCCGGTGCTGCGCAAGCGCCGCCCTGACCTGAAGCGGCCGTTCAGCGTGCCGTTCTCCCCCGTGGTACCGATCATCGCCGCGGTGGCGTGCTTCTACCTCATGCTGAACCTCGACGTGCTCACCTGGATCCGCTTCGCCGCGTGGCTCGTGCTGGGCTTGCTGATCTACTTCTTCTACGGCCGCAAGCACTCCCGCCTCGCGCCGGGCAACCGGGCCGGGTCGACCACCTAGGCGAAGCCGGGCCGCAGGCCCGCGCCGGCGACCGCTTCGGCGAGCTCGCCGGCGTGGGCCGCGTCCGCGACGAGCAGCAGCACTCCCGAGGCGGCCAGCGCGGCCGTGACCCATTCCGCCGGCTGGTCGTGGATCCCGTTGTCTCCCAGCGCGGCGTAGGTGTCCACAACGGACAGCAGTGTGCCCTCCGCGCCGATCCGCACGCCGGCCACCAGCACGTGGTGGTGGCCCGGCGGGCGCCACCGGTTCGTCCACAAGGGAGGGACGCCGGTGTGGAGGTAGTCGAGCAGCGCGCGTTCCGGGGTGTCGGGCGAGCCCAGCTCGGCCGGGTCCAGCCGCGCGAGCACCGCCACTCGCGGCAGGTCCCACAGCGCCACGAGCAGGTCGACCAAGGCTTGCGGGGACCACTCCCCTGTCGCCGGGACGACCCGCAACCGCCTGCCCGACAACGCTTCCACGGCGGCGGCCAGCGCTTGCGGCTCAGTACCCGCCGTCGCGGCGTCGCACGGGACGGGCAGCCGGAAGTCGTCCCGGTTCTTCGCCCCGGCCGGCGGCTCGCCCGGCGCGCGCACGGTGCCGGCCGCCACGGCGACCTCGTCTTGGTCGGCCACGGCGCAGCCGGCCGCCCGCAACACGGCCAGCGCCGCGAAGGCGGCCGAGAGCCCGTCCTTCTGCGGCAGCTCGGCGCGCGCTTCGGCGATGAGCCGCGCGGCGCCGGGCAGCCAGTGCACGGCGGAGAGCTCAGTGTCGGCCACGCGGTCAGTACCGCCAAGCGTGGGCCGCGACGATCTCCTCCGGCGTGCGGTCCGCGGCCCACGCCGCGTCCGACGCGCGGACCGCGCGGAACGCGCCCAGCAGCTCGTCGCCGAGGGCGCCCGAGACGCGGGGCGACGCGAGCAGCGCCGCGGCCTGGTCCGCAGGGTTAGCGGGCAGCGGCAGGACGCCGCGGGTCTCGCGTTCGCCCGCCGTCCAGCCGCCCGGGTCTTCGGCGATCGGCTCGGGCAGCGGGGCACTGTCCTCGATGCCGGCCATCCCGGCGGCCAGCACGACCGCCAGCGCGAGGTACGGGTTGGCCGACGCGTCGGAAGTCTTGAGCTCGACGTTCGCGTGGTCCGGGCCGAGCAGGGCCGAGCCCGGCACGTACCGCAGGGGCGCTTCGCGGTTCTCCACGCCCCAGAACGCGTACGCGCCGGCGAAGTAGCCCGGGCGCAGCCGCAGCGTGGACGGCACGCTCGGGGCCGTGACGGCCGTCAGCGCGGGCAGGTCGCGCAGCAGGCCGCCGAGGTAGGCGGCGCCCTCGTCAACAGGCCGGCCTTCACCCGCGAGCAGGTTGCGGCCGCGGCGCCGCACGGAGGTGTGCAGGTGCCAGCCGTTACCGGCGGCCGCGAGGCTGACCAGTGGCGCGAAGCTCACGGCGAGGCCGTGGGCGTGCGCGGCGGCGTGGATGGTCTGGCGGGCGAGGAGCTGGTCGTCCGCGGCCGACACGGGGTCGGTGGCCGCCAGCGACAGCTCCAGCTGCGCCACGCCGTACTCGGCGTGCAGCTGGCCGATCTCCAGGCCGTTGGCGGCGAAGTCGTGCAACAACGCGGCGACGAACCCGTCGAGGCGGACGAGCGCGTGCGGGCTGTAGGCGGGGCCGGGGTGCCCGGGGGCCGCGACGATGTCGGTGCTGCCGGCGGGCGTCACGGCGAACTCGAGCTCGTAGCCGGCACGGAACTCCAGCCCGCGCCGGCCGGCCTCGGCGACCTGGCGTTCCAGCACCGAGCGCTGGCAGTAGGGCCACGGCGAGCCGTCGGCGGCGACCTGCCGTGCGGGCGCCCAGGCGAGCGCGGGCTGGCCGGCGAGGCGGCGCAGGCGTTCGAGCACCGGCACGAGCCTGATGTCGCCGGACGGCGTCGCCAGGCCCGCGTGGCCGTAGGTGATGGCGTCGTGGCTGTCGAACACGGCGAACAGCGAGGTCGCTCCCACGCCGCGGGCGGCGGCGCCCGCGAGGCCGTGGATGGGCACGATGCGCGAGCGCGGGATGCCGTTGTTGTCGGCCCAGGACAGGTGCACCCCGCCCACCCCGGACAAGGCCAGGTCCTTCGCAACTGCCGACGCCGCCTTGGTCATCGCCACCTCCGGGGGTTCGGGTCAGTATCGCGGCTCCGGCGAGACATCGTCGAACGCGGGCTCGTCCCTGCGGCGCAGCGCGACCCCGGCGACCACCGCGAGGGTGCCCAGCGCCTCCGGCAGGCTCGGGACCTGCGCGAGCAGCGCGTACCCCGTGACGCCGGCTGTGACCGGGAGCAGCGCCAGCAGCACCGCGAAGCCGGCGCGGCCCACTCGCCGCAGCACGAACTGGTCGAGCACGTAGGGCACCACCGTCGACAGCACGCCCACGCCGATGCCGAGCAGCAGCATACGTGGCGAAGACCACACCTCACCCGTGCCGAGCGCCAGGGGCGAGAGCACGACCGTGGCCACGGCGAAGCCCACCGCGAGGCTGTCCACGCCGTCGCCGGCCGCCGCGACGCGCTTGCCGAGCACGATGTACCCGGCCCACGCGGCCGCCGCGGCCAGGGCGAACACGACACCCAGCGCGCTGCCCTCCAGCCGCACGTCGGCGATCGCGACGACGCCGACGGCCACCAGCGCCAGCGCGCCGAGGTCGCGGCGCGTGCGCGACCCCACGGCCGCCACGACCACGGGCCCGGCGAACTCCAGCGCCACGACCGTGCCGAGAGGGAGGCGGGCGATGGCCTCGTAGAAGGCCACGTTCATGACGGCGGTGACCATGCCGAACGCGGCGGCGAGCAGGAACCGCCGGCCCCGCCACGCAGCGCGGGCGGGCCGGCGCCACGCGAGCAGCACCACGGCGGCGCCCAGGCAGCGCAGCCAGGCGACCCCCGCGGGGGAGGCGTGCCCGAAAAGCCCGACCGCGATGGCCGCCCCGGCATACATCGAAATTCCGCTGAGAACGAACAAGACCGGGGCCGGAATGGCCGTCGCACGTTTTCCGGATAGCACAGAACCCACTCGCGCATGGTGCCTGACCTCGGAAAACGACTACGCACAGGCACCCTTGTCCTAAGGAGCGGGATGGGACTACGACAACTGGGGTAAATCGGCGTGACACAGGTCCCACCGGCGCGGGAACACTTGCGGGCCGCGAAACGTCTGGAACAGTGGAAGCACGAACACCGCGGAGCCGGAGGCGATCCCGCCGAGGGCGTCAGTTCCGAAGTGGGCGTAGCTGGATCTAGGTACTGGGCAACCAGTACCGGGACGGAGGGAGACCCCCATGACATCACCCACGCTCACCCGCCCCGAATTGACCGCCGTCGACCGATGCGACCGGTGCGGGGCTGCGGCTCAGGTACGCGCCGTCCTCAGCTCCGGAGGTGAGCTGCTCTTCTGCGGGCACCACGCCCGTGAGCACGAGGCCAAGCTCAAGGAACTGGCCGCGGAGATCCAGAAGTAGGGGTCTCGAGAGACCACGCCGAGACGAACGACTCGGCCCGAAGGCGGCAGGTGCCCGATGCACCTGCCGCCTTCGGCGTATCGAGACCCATTCGCGGTGAAACCGAGACCCCGGCGACTTCGCCACTTGCAACTTCACGTTTTGCACCGGGTGCTGAATTGACAATTCCTGTCCGGTCCGAAACCGCACCGAAACCGAATACCAGGCACTTCAGTGGCAAACGCCACACTCGGCAATTCCCCATGGGCAATCGCCGGGAAGTCCGTGAAGGGCACCTTGTGGGACTCGGAGTCCGGCAAGGTGCCCTTCACGAAACTGCCTAGACCGTGTCGAGGACGACCTCGAACGCCACCTCGGCGGCGCCCAGCAGCTTCACGTCCGCGCCCAGCGCCGAGCTCACGATCCGCGTCCCGCCGACGGCCCGGCTCACCAGGCTGCGCCGGCGCACCTCGGCGGCCACGGCGCGGATCACCGAGTCCGGCAGCACCGTGAGCAGGTCGCCCAGCACGACGAGCTGCGGGCCCAGCAGGTTGACCACGTTGACGAGCCCGAGCGTGAGCCACTCCGAGAACTCCTCGAGCCGGGAGAGCGCCGCCTCGGGGTCGCGGGCCAGCTCCCGCAGCTCGAACAGGATCGCGCCCCGTGCGGTGTCCTCCGGCAGGCCCAGTGCCCGGCACAGGGCCGCCTCGCCGATCTCGGTCTCCCAGCAGCCGCTGCTGCCGCAGTAGCAGGGTCGTCCGCCCGGGCGGACGACCATGTGGCCGATCTCCCCGACGTAGCCCGCACCGCCCCGCAGCGACGAGCCCTGGGCGATGACGCCTCCGCCGACACCGACGTCAGCGGACACGAACACGGCGTCGGACGACCCGCGGGCCGCGCCGCGCAGGTGCTCGGCGACAGCGCCGAGCTCGGCGTCGTTGCCGACCAGCACGGGGATGCGCAGCACGCCGGACAGGCGCTCGCCGAGGGCGACGTCGGTCCAGCGCAGGTTCGGCGCCTCGTGCACGTGGCCGTCGGCGCGCCGCACGACCCCGGGCACCGACACCCCGACGGCCACGGGCGTGACCCCGAGGTCGCCGGCCAGCACGGCGGCCGACTCGATCACGTGCGTGATCACCTCGTCCGCCTCGCGCATCCGGCCGCGCAAGTTCCAGCTGTTGCGGCCGAGGATCTGGCCGCCCAGCCCCACCAGCGCGATCGCCACGTGCTCGACCTGCAGGTCGACCGCGAGCACGACCGCCGCGTGCGGCTGGGGCAGGACCAGGAGCGAGGGGCGGCCCGCCCCTCGTCCCGGCCTCGGCACCTTCTCCTCGACGACGCCCGCTTCCGCGAGCCCGTCGACGAGGGTCTTGATCGTGCTCCGGTTGAGCCCCAGCTCCGCGGCCAGGGTCGCCCGGGTGCTCGGCCCGCCGACGTGCAGCAGACGGAGCAAGGTCGTGCGGTTGTGCCGGCGCACCTCGTCGGGTCGTGCGACGGACGAGCTCGTCACCGGCTTGAACGTGGCATCGGGCGTCAGCGTGCCGACGCAGCCGCTCGGCGCCGCGACAGCGCGTCGACCGTGGCCGCGAGCAGCAGAACGAGACCGGTGACGATGTTCACCACGGCGGCGGTCTGCTGGAGCAGGCCCAGGCCGTTGTTCACGATCGCCAGCACGGCACCACCGATCACCGCGTCGATGACCCGGCCCTTGCCGCCGAACAGCGACGTGCCACCGATGACCGCCGCGCCCACCGCGAACAGCAGCGTGTTGAGGCCACCGGACTGCGGGTTGACCGAGCCGATCTTCGACGAGTACACGATCGCGCCGATCGCCGCGAACGTCGAGCTGATCACGAACACGCTGGTGCGCAGCTTCGGCACGTTGATACCGGCGCGGCGGGCCGCTTCCTGGTTGCCACCGACGGCGTAGAGGTGCCGGCCGTAGCGCGTGCGGTTGAGCACGTAGGTGCCCGCGACGAGCAGCGCCAGCACGATCGGGACGACGTAGGGGACGCCCTCGATCACCACGAGGTTGTTGGACGAGCGGTTGACGGTGAGCAAGTAGGTCGCGATTCCCGCGATCACCGCGACCAGGCCGACCTTGAACAGCACGATCGGCGTCGGCTGCACCACGAGACCGCGCTTGAGCCGCGAGAAGTGCTGCCCCAGAGCCACGAGCGCGTAACCACCCGCCGCGACGATGAAGAGGATCCAGCTGCCCAGCACCGACAGGTTCCCGTTGGCCACCGCGTTCAGCGTCTGGCTCGTGCTGATCGGCAGCGTGCCGCCCTCACCGATGAACTGCAGGATCACGCCCTGCCACACGATGAACAGCGCCAGGGTCACGACGAACGACGGCATGCCGATCTTCGAGACGAGGAAACCGGTGATGCAGCCGATGGCCGTGCCGGTGCAGATCGCGATCAGCATCTCGAGCCACGCGTTCACCGGGACACCGATGAGGATCACCACGATGCCGATCCCCGCCACCACCGCCCCGGCCCAGATCCGCTGCAGCACGGCCAGGATCACGGCGAGCGCGAGCACGGCGATGAACGTGATGAACACGCCGCTGCCCATGGTGCCCAGCAGGTTCCCGTTGTGCACGTAGTGCAGCGCCATCAGCGAGGCGCACACGCCGGAAGCGGTACCGGCCGACAGGTCGATCTCGCCGAGCAGCAGCACGAACACGATGCCCATCGCGATGATGGTCTGGCCCGCACCCTGCGCGAGCAGGTTCGCGATGTTGCGAAGCGTGAAGAAGTCACTCGAGAGGGCGCTGAAGAGGATCGCCAGGACGATCACGCCGAGCACGGCCGGGACCGAGCCGAGCTGGCCGTCCTTCATCCGCGCGAAGTAGTCCTTGATCGCCTCGCCCGTCGACATCGACGTGGTGTCGATACCGAAGTCGGCGATCGCGTTCGCCTGGTCCGGCTGCGGGACCTTGGCTGGGGTCTCAGTCATCTGCGATTCTTTCTCGTTGCTCAGAGCACGACGGCTTCGGGGCGGGCCAAGCCGAGATCGCCCGACCGGCCGGCGGTGATGAGTTCGACCACCTGGTTCGTGGTCACATCCTTGGTCTGGACCTCGGCGACGAGCCGGCCCAGGTACAGCACGTCGATGCGGTCGGCGACCTCGAAGACGTCGGCCATGTTGTGGCTGATCAGCACCACGCCGAGACCCTGCTCCGCGAGCCGGCGGACCAGGTCCAGCACCTGCCGGGTCTGTGCGACACCGAGGGCGGCGGTCGGCTCGTCGAGGATCACGACCTTGCTGTTCCACAGCACCGACTTGGCGATCGCGACCGTCTGGCGCTGACCACCGGAGAGCGCGGAGACGGGCGTGCGCACGGACTTCACCGTGCGCACCGACAGGGAGGCCAGCGTTTCGCGCGCGGCCTTCTCCATGCTGGCCTCGTCGAGCAGCCACTGGCTGCCGCGCTCGCGGCCGAGGAACATGTTCTGGACGATGTCGAGGTTGTCGGCCAGCGCGAGGTCCTGGTACACGACCTCGATGCCGAGATCGGCCGCGTCCTTCGGGCTGTGGATGTGGACGTCCTGGCCGTTGAACCGCACGGTTCCCGTGTCGTACGGGTGGATGCCGGCGATGCACTTGACCATCGTCGACTTGCCGGCGCCGTTGTCGCCGACGAGCGCGGTCACTTCACCCGCCCGCACGGCGAAGTCCACGTCGTGGAGGACGTGGACCGGGCCGAAGCTCTTGTTCAGACCTTTGATGTCGAGAATGGGCTCGCTCATGGGGTTCGCATATCTCTCGCGTGGGTACCGGGCCGGGATGCGTTGTCGGGGAACGCATCCCGGCCCGGCTGTTTTGGGGGTGTGCTACTCAGTCAGCTCAGGAGATGCCGTACTGGGTGCACTTGGCGGCGAGGTCGCCGGTGCAGATGTCCGACGCCTTGACGTAGCCCTGCTGGACCACGGTCTTGATGTCGTTGACGGTGATCAGCTCCGGCGTGAGCAGAACGGACTTGAGGTCGCGGTTGTTCTGCGGGTCGTGCAGCGTGCCGGTCGCGATCGCGTCGGCGGCGGCCTTGTCATTCTTGGCCAGAGCGGCGGCCAGCTTCGCGGTGTTCTCGGCCTCCTGCTTGATCGGCTTGAAGATCGTCAGCGTCTGGTCGCCGCGCAGGATGGCCTGCAGGCCGGCCGCGGTCGAGTCCTGGCCGGTGACCGGGACCTTGCCGTTGAGGCCGTTCTTCTGCAGCACGGTGATGACCGCGCCGGCCAGCTCGTCGTTCGCCGCCACGACGCCGTCGACCTTGCCGCCGGCCGAGGTGAAGATCTGCTCGAAGGTCGTGCCGCCGAGCTGCGGGTCCCAGTCGTTGATGGCCTGCTTGCGGACGAGCTTCAGCGCGCCCGAGGCGTACAGCGGCTTGAGGACCTTGTCGTGGCCGTCGCCGAACAACGTGGCGTTGTTGTCCGTCGGAGCGCCCTCGATCTGGACGACCGAGGCACCCGGCTTGTTCTTCAGGGCGTCGACCATGCCCTGCGCCTGGATCTCGCCGACCTTCTCGTTGTCGAACGAGACGTAGTAGTCGGCCGAACCGCCGAGGCTCGGGCGGTCGTAGTCGATGACCGGGATGCCCGCGGTCTTCGCCTTGGCCTCGATCGCGGCACCGACGGCCGGGTCGGACGGGGCGATGACCAGGACCTTCACGCCCTGGCTGATGAAGCCGTCGGCCAGGGTCGAGAACTTCTGGTTGTCACCCTGGGCGTTCTGGATGTCGGCGGTGAAGCCCTGGGCCTGGAGAGCGGCCTGGAGCATCGGCTTGTCGAACGCCTCCCACCGGGCGGAGGTGGCGGTCTCGGGCAGGATCACGCCGACCTTGCCGTTCGCGCCGCCGCCGGCGGGGGCGGAGGCCGAGCCGGAGGCGGAGCTGTCCCCCGTGCCCCCGGAGTTCGAGTTGGCACCGCACGCGGTCAGCACCAGGCCGGCGCTCACCGTGGCGGCAAGGAGGGTAAGGGTTCTGCTGCGCATCCTCGTTCCTTCCGGATCATGCTCGCGGGGCGGTGATCCGGAAGACCCGGCGCACCGACGCGCATATGTTGTGGCCGACAACATATGCCGCTGAGCAGCTTCGCGGAAGATAGCTGGATCGATTAAATGACACCAATTGGACACGGTTTCGCAACACGGCCCGACCACAGCCCGGAAAGGGTAAATCCACTGACGGAGTGATCGCCAGTGCGCACCGAGCGTGACGAGATCGACTTCGCTGACTCTTCGTGAGCCCCACGCCTCAACGGGGTCGCCCACACACGCTCAGTCGACTGTGCCACGCCGTCCACTTCACCCCAATGTGGCGTTGGTTGCGTTCAACGCACCGAACGCCACATTGGGTGCGTTGAACGCAACCAACGCCGCATTGGGGTTTTTGGGTGGATCGGAGGCGAGGGAGCGAGCCTCACCAGGAACGGAGCGTGACGATCCGCTCTTCGAGCTGCTCCACGGTCGCCATGGCGGTCGGCGGGCCGCCGCACACCCTGCGTAGCTCGTTGTGGATCGCGCCGTGGGCCTTCTTCGTGCGGTGGTGGTAGACGCCGACCAGCGCGTTGAGCTCCTTGCGCAGCGAGCCGAGGCGCTCGCTCACCGACTGGTGCCTCGCGGGTGCCGGAGCAGCCTTCTCGGCCTCGGGCTTGCGGCGCTTCTCGTCGGAGAGCTGCTCCTCCTGCCGCTTGCGCAGCAGGGCGCGGACCTGGTCCGGTTCGAGCAGCCCGGGCAGGCCGAGGTACTCCTGCTCCTCGTCGGAGCCGGAGAAGACGGCGGTCCCGAACGAGTTACCGTCGTAAATCACCTGATCGAGCTCGGCCGACGCGCCGAGCGAGGTGAACGCCTTCTCCTCTTCGCCCGGTTCGTCCTCCGTGCGGTTGGCCTGGGCGAGCAGCTCGTCGTCCCAGCCGTCCTTCTCGCGGTGGGGCTTGCCGAGCACGTGGTCGCGCTGCGCCTCCAGCTCGCTGGCGAGCTCCAGCAGCACGGGCACGCTGGGCAGGAAGACGCTCGCCGTCTCGCCCTTCTTGCGGGCCCGCACGTAGCGGCCGATCGCCTGGGCGAAGAACAGCGGGGTCGAGGCGCTCGTGGCGTACACGCCGACCGCCAGCCGCGGCACGTCGACGCCTTCGGAGACCATGCGGACCGCGACGATCCAGCGGTCGGTGGACTCGGAGAACTCCTTGATGCGGCCCGAGGCCTTCGGGTCGTCCGAGAGCACCAGCGTGGGCGTCTGGCCCGAAAGACGCTCCAGGATCTTCGCGTACGCACGCGCCGATTCCTGGTCGGTGGCGATGACCAGCCCGCCCGCGTCGGGCACGCTCTGGCGCACCTGTGACAGGCGCGTGTCGGCCGCCTGCAGCACCGAGGGGATCCACTCGCCCGACGGATCGAGCGCCGTGCGCCAGGCCCGCGCGTTCTGCTCTGCGGTCAGCGGCTCGCCAAGGCGCGCCGTGAACTCCTCCCCCGCGCTCGTGCGCCAGGAGGCTTCGCCGGAGTAGGCGAGGAAGACCACGGGCCGGACCACGCCGTCGGCGAGCGCGTCGGCGTAGCCGTAGCTGTGGTCGGACTTGCTGCGCTGGAAGCCGCCCTCGTCGGGCTCGTAGGTGACGAACGGGATGGCCGAGTCGTCGCTGCGAAACGGGGTCCCGGTGAGCGCCAGGCGCCGCACGGCGGGCATGAACGCCTCACGCGTCGCATCCCCCCACGACTTCGCGTCGCCGGCGTGGTGCACCTCGTCGAGGATCACCAGGGTCTTGCGATTCTCCGTGCGCACGCGGTGCAGCGTCGGGTGCGCGGCCACCTGCGCGTAGGTCACGGCGACGCCGCGGTAGTCCGACGACGTGACACCGGTGGTGTTGCGGAAGTTCGAGTCGATGTCGATGCCCGCCGCCGCGGCCGCGCCCGCCCACTGGTGCTTGAGGTGCTCGGTCGGCGTGACGATCGTGACGGCCTCGATGGTGCGGTCCGACAGCAGCTCGGCGGCGATGCGGAGACCGAACACGGTCTTGCCGGCGCCGGGCGTCGCGACCGCGAGGAAGTCCTTCGGCTTGCTCGAGAGGTACTTCGTGAGCGCCCGGCGCTGCCACGCGCGCAGCGGCCGCGCGGTGGTGTCCTGCTCGGCGGGTGGTGCCCCGAGGACCCCCTGCGTCGTCGTCTCGGACAACCTCGCTCACCCCCTCCCCAGGCCGCGAGTCGCGGCCGTGACGTGCGAAAACCCCCACTGTGGTACCGGCTTCGACGCCGGCGACTGCGGTGAGGGCACTTCGGGCAGCTTACCTTCCGGGCCCCGCGGCGCCCGGCACCGCCACGGGTGATGTCCCCCGACACGCCCGGGGAGGGGACCCGCGACGAGCCAAATTCCCGCGAATGGACCATGCTGGGACCCACCATGGGTGAGGTGAGACCGGACGCCGAGGCGGCGACGGCGACGAAGACGGCACGCAAAGGGCCGTGGCGCCTCATCACGCGCACCTTCGCCAAGGCCTGGGACGGCAACATCTTCTCCGAGGCCGCCGAAGCCGCGTTCTGGCAGACGCTCTCGCTCCCACCCCTGCTGCTCGGGTTGCTGGGCAGCCTCGGCTTCGTCGGCGAGTGGTTCGGCCAGGGCGTGGTCGCGGCCGTGCACGACCGCATCATCACCTTCAGCCGCACCATCTTCAGCACCAACGCGGTGCAGGAGATCATCGAGCCGACGGTGAACAGCATCCTCACGGTCGGCAAGGGCGAGATCGTGTCGGTGGGCTTCGTCATCTCGCTGTGGGCGGGCTCGTCGGCGATGTCGTCGTTCGTCGACGCCATCACCGTGGCCCACGACCAGTACGGCGTGCGCAACGAGGTGTGGCAACGGATCTTCGCGCTCCTGCTGTACCTGTGCGGGCTCGTGATCCTCGTCGTCGGGCTGCCGCTGCTGGCGATCGGGCCGGACCTGCTGCCGGAGTTCTTCCCCGTCGCCTGGCGAGACACGGTGTCGGCGTGGGTCGGCACGCTCTACTACCCCGTGCTCGGCGTGATGATCGTGCTGGCGCTGACCACGCTGTACAAGCTGTCGCTGCCGCGGCGGCTGCCCTGGCACCGCGGGCTGCCCGGCGCGGTGCTCGCGATGCTCGTGTTCCTGGTCTCCAGCATCGGGTTGCGCATCTATCTCAACTGGATCACCAAGACCGGCTACACCTACGGTGCGCTCGCCGCGCCGATCGCGTTCCTGCTGCTGATGTTCTTCATCGGCCTGGCCGTGGTCGGCGGCGCGTACTTCAACAGCGCGATCCAGGAACTGTGGCCCGCCAAGGCGACCCGGCGCCAGCGCCGCAAGTGGCGCCGGCTCGAGATGGAGCGGGCCAACGAGCGGATGCGGGCCGAGGAGGGGCGCACGCTCTGGGACCGCACCACGATCCCGTTGCGGCGCCCCAAACGCACTGCGGACTCCGAACCCGAAGAGTCGCACGAGGAAGCGGTTCCGGACGAGGACGCGGCGGGCGAGCTGCCCGACCGGTCCGGTCACGACGCCGTGCGCAAGCTGCCGTGAAGGGCACCCCGGCTCCGTAGCGGTGCCCCTGACGGACTTCGGTCACCGCTGCTGGAACCGCCAGGTCTTGCTGTCCACGGCGATGCAGACGCTCGGCGACATCACGATCACGCGCAGGGTGCTGTCGCGCTCGTCGAAGTCGATCCCCTCGACCTCGAAGGTGCCGCCGCACCCGCTCTGCAGCGGCAGCTGGCCCAGTGACGTCACGTGGCCGGTCACGTCGGAGCCGGACAGCGGCGCGTCGAGGTCGACCTGCAGGAGCGGTTTCGTGGTGCCGAAGAGGCTGCCGTCGGGGTCGTCGGAGGCGCACATCAGGCGCGTGGCCGTGACGAAGTCGCAGCCCTGCACGTCGCGGACCTGGTGGTCGAGGCGGATCGCGGAGGCGTAGGGCAGGTTCTGCGACGGGTCGGTGAAGGCGACGCCGGGCATGGGGTGCACGAGGAGGCGGTCCATCGTGCCCCACTCGCCGGCCACCAGCCAGCGCGCGTCGGGCGAGACGGCGGCGAAGGAGTTGTTGCTCGCCTCCCACGGCTCCAGCGCGTGCTTGTAGTCGGTCTGCGTGCCGTCGGGCGCCTGCACGCGGAAGAGCTTCGCGCCGCGGTCGTCGCGCTGGTAGGGCTCCACGTACCAGCCCTGCGCCGAGCCCGGGTCGCCGACGTGGTTCCAGCCCTGCACGGCCAGCCCGACGTCGACCGTGGCGACGCCGGTGTAGCGGATGGTGGTGCCCGACGGGCGGACGATCGTGGCGAGGCCTTGGCTCTCGTCGAGCGGGCGGGCGCGGTCGGACCCGACGGCGGTCCACCCGGTGACGGCCTGGGCGAGGCCCGGCACGGCTGCCGCGAGCACCAAGACGAGGGCGAGGACGATCCCGGTTCTGCGCATGTGGAGGTCTCCTGCTGTGGGAAAGGAACTGGCGGGATCGAAGATCTACCAGTTCTTTCCCGGCTCCACAGCCACCGGGTGAATGATTTTCACGTTTGTTCGCCCGGGCGTGCCTGAGCGGCCACGCCCGGGGCGGGTCGTCGGGACCTGCTCGTGGTGCCTACTTGTCCTTGCCGGGGCGAAGGCCGTCGTAGATCTCCTTGCAGGCCGGGCAGACCGGGGAACCCGGCTTGGGCGACTTCGTGACCGGGAAGACCTCGCCGCAGAGCGCCACCACGTGCGTGCCCATGACCGCGCTCTCGGCGATCTTGTTCTTGCGCACGTAGTGGAACATCTTCGGGGAGTCGTCGTCGGTCGACTCGGTGCTGTCGGTCTCCGGCTTCGTCAGCGTCTCGGTGCTCACGCGTCCATCATGCCTCAGTCGCGCGGGTGCCGGAATCACCGGCCGCGGGACTATCGTCGGTGCCCGAGGAGCGCCGAGGGCACCGGACGGCGGGAGCCGCGTCATGGACGGACCGATCGCGACCAGGCCGCACATGCCGGGCTACGGCATCGCACCCGCTTCGGCCGGGCTGCTGCCGTGGCGCTGGGCCGACGAGCGGCTGTGCACCTCCCACGACTACTGGCTCGCCACCGTCACGCCCGCGGGCCTCCCCCACCTCATGCCCGTGTGGGCCGTGTGGACCGGCGAGGTGCTGTGGTTCTCCTCGTCGCTGCGCTCGGTGAAGGCGCGCAACGTCGCGGCCGGCTCGGCCGTGTCCGTCGCGACGGAGGACCCCGAAGAGCCGGTGGTGGTCAGTGGCCCGGCCGAGCTCGTCGCCGACGCGAAGGAGATCCGCGAATTCCTCGACGCGATGAACGCCAAGTACGAGACGGCGTACGGGATCGACTTCCTCGACCCGGCCGTGAACGCGTCCGTGCGGGTGCGGCCCGAGACGGTGTTCGCCTTGCGGGAGAAGGACTTCACGACTTCCCCGACGCGCTGGGAGTTCACGCCGTGACGGCCTGGGGCGCCGCGGTCGCGCACGTGGGCGGAGACGAGGACGTGGCCCGCGAAGCCTGGCGCGAGCTCGAAGCACGCTACGGCGAACGACACCGCCACTACCACGACCTCGCCCACGCCACGGCCGTCGCGCGCGACGGTGCGCGGCTGGCCGCCGAAGCCGGACTCGGCCCCGACGAGTGCGCCGCCGTCGCGCTGGCCGCGTGGGCGCACGACGTGGTCTACGACGCCGTGCCAGGCGAGGACGAACGCGCGAGCGCCGCCTGGCTGTGCCACTGGCTCACCCGGGCGGGCGCCGGCGCGCACCACGTCGAGCGCGCCGAGGCCCTCGTGCTCGCCACCGCGGCCCACGAAGCACCGGAAGACGACGAAGCGGCCACCGCCCTGCTCGACGCCGACCTCGCCATCCTCGGCGCCACGCCCGCGGTCTACGCCGGGTACGCCACCGCCGTCCGCCGCGAGTACGCGAAGTACGACGACCCGGCCTGGGCCGCCGGGCGCGCCGCGGTGCTGGCGAACCTGCTGGCCCGGCCCGTGCTGTACCGCAGCGAAACCGCGCGGGCACGCTGGGAGACGGCCGCGCGGCGCAACCTGGCGGCCGAGCTGACCCGCTGGCGGGAGCACGCCGGCGATCACCGATGATGTCCGTCCGTGACCACACAACTCTTCCTCCACGAGAAGGTCGCCTCGGCGTTGCGTGACGGCCACCCCGTCGTCGCCCTCGAGAGCACCATCCTGTCGCACGGGCTGCCCCACCCCCGCAACCTCGACGTCGCCCACCGCCTCGAGCAGGTCGTGCGCGACGGCGGCGCCGTGCCGGCCACGATCGCCGTGCTCGACGGGCGTCCGGTGATCGGCTTGTCGCCCGCCGAACTGGAGCGCGTGTGCGCGCCCGGCGCCGGGCTGGACAAGCTCTCGCTGCGCGACCTCGGCCCGGCCGTCGGACTCGGCCGCTCGGGCGCGACCACCGTGGCCGGCACGTCGGCGCTGGCCGCCGCGGCCGGGATCGACGTCTTCGCCACCGGCGGCCTCGGCGGGGTGCACCTCGGCGCGGCGCAGAGCTGGGACGTCTCGGCGGACCTCGGTGTGCTCGCGAAGGTGCCGACGGTCGTGGTGTGCTCCGGCGTGAAGTCGGTGCTCGACATCGCGGCGACGCTGGAAGTGCTGGAGACCAACTCCGTACCGGTGCTCGGCTACCGAACCGACGAGTTCCCCGCGTTCTACCGGCGCTCGTCGGGCCACCCGGTCGGCTGGCGCGTGGACGACGCGAAGGAAGCCGCCGCCGTGATCGCCGCGCACCGCGCGTACGCGAATTCCGGTGTGCTGCTGACGAACCCGATCCCGGAAGAGTCCGAAATGGACCGCGAGGTGCACGACCGGCTGCTGGCCGACGGGCTCGCGAAGCTGCGCGAAGGCGGCGTGCACGGCTCCGACGTGACACCCGTGCTGCTGGAGCATTTCCACACCGCGAGCGGCGGCGTGAGCATCGACGCCAACGAAGCCCTGGTGCTCAACAACGCCAAGCTCGCCACCGAGGTCGCCGTCGCATTGGCGGTGCGCGCGTGAGCGGCATCGTGGTGGTCGGCGACGCCGGCCTCGACGTGGTCGCCCGCCACGACGAACCGCTCCCCCACGGCGGCGACGCCCGCGCGCAGATCCGCTTCACCGGCGGCGGCGCGGGCGCGAACACCGCGCTGTGGCTGCGTTCCCTGGGCGCCGACACCACGCTGGTGGCCCGCATCGGCGACGACTCGGGCGGCCGGCTGATCAAGGCCGAACTGGAGGCGACGGGCGTGCGCTGCGCGTTCGCGGTCGACCCCGAGGCGGCCACGTGCTGCGTCGTCGTGATGGTGGACGCCGAAGGACAGCGCAGCATGCTCGCCGACCGCGGCGCGAACAAGCGGTTCCGGCCCGAGGACGTGACGCCCGAGGCGCTGGCCGGCGCGAGTCACCTGCACCTGTCGGGCTATGTGCTGCTCGACCCGTCGTCGCGGCCCGCGGGCCTCGCGGCACTGGCGGCGGCCAAGGAAGCCGGGCTCACCACGTCGGTCGACCCGCAGGCGGCGGCGCACATCCACGACCCGGCCGCGTTCCTCGACGACGTGCGCGGCACCGACCTGCTGATGCCCAACACCGAGGAACTGGTGGCGCTCACGGGTTCGGCCGATCCGCTGTCGGCCAAGGAACTGCTCGGCACGGTCGGAGCGGTCGTCGTGACGGCCGGCCTCGGCGGCGCCGCCTGGGTCGACGCCCACGGCGTGACCACCGTGCCCGCGGTCGAAGCCGAGTGCGTGGACTCCACGGGCGCGGGCGACGCGTTCGACGCGGGCGTGCTCACCACCTGGCTCGCCGGCCAGTCCACTGTGGACGTCCTGCGCTCGGGGACGCGGCTGGGCGCGCTGGCCGTGAGCCGCCTCGGCCCCCAGCCCTGAGCCTGAAACCCGTGGGTGCTGCCGGCGAGAACCGGCGGCAGCACCCACGAGCGGGCTTCAGCCGTCGATCACCCGGTGTTCGCGATTCTCGATCTGCTTCGCCTCCCGCTCGTAGCGGTTGACGTTCTGTGTCTTGCGCGGCGGCCGGTCGTTGGCGATCAGCACCGCGATCCACGGCAGCGGCACGGAGATCACGAGGAACGTGACCGCCAGCCACCACGTGTGGTAGGTCAGCCCGGCCAGGATCAGGCACGGAATGCGGCACACCATCATGATGGTGTACTTCTTCTTCCGTGCGGCCAGCTGATCGTCGTAGGACGGTTCTGCCTCGGTGATCAGCACCGGGGCCGGGCGGGGATCGGAACCTCGGGCGGGCTCGTTCACAGCACCACCTCCACGTCTTCCATGCTCCCACTCCGGGCCGTCATCCGACACCCGGGTGGGACATCCGTGACAACGCGGCGACGACGAGTGTCTCCACGCCCGCGCGCAGCGTCGGGTGCAGGATCGGCGCGAAGCGCGGCGAGTGGTTCGACGGGATGTCGCTCTCGAACCGCCCCTCGGTCATCGCCGTGATCACCTCCTGCGGCTCGAGGCCCCCGACCAGCCAGAACACCGACGGGACCCCGGCCGCCGCGCCGAACTCGCCGAAGTCCTCGCTGCCCGTCACGAGCGGCGCCGGCAGCACGGTGCCCTCGTCGAAGTGCCCGCGGAACACCTCGGTGAGCTGGTCGGAAGCGGTCTCGTCGTTCGAGGTCGCCGGGTAGGAGTTGAGCAGCTCGATCGTCGGCGGCTTCGGCGCGTTCGCGCCCACGGCCTCGGCGTTCACGATGCGCTCGATGGCCGCGCGCAGCCGCAGCAGCACCCCGTCGCCGAAGGCGCGGGTGTTGACTTCGAGCACGGCGTCGTCGGCGATGACGTTGCCGACCGAGCCGACGTGCAGCGAGCCGACGGTGACCACCGCCGGCTCGGTGGCCGCGACCTCACGGGAGACCACCGTCTGCAGCTTCAGCACCACCGACGCCGCCATCACGGCCGGGTCGACGGTGGTCTCGGGCCTCGAGCCGTGGCCGCCGCGCCCGTGCAGCGTGATGCGCAGCGTATCGGAGGCCGCCATGAGCACACCCGGCCTGGTGAGGACCCAGCCGGCCGGACCGGGTACGAGGTGCTGGCCGAAGACCACGTCGGGGCGCCCGGCGAGGTCGAACAGCCCGTCGGCGATCATTTCGGAGGCGCCGCCGTTTCCCTCTTCCGCGGGCTGGAACACGACCAGCAACGTCCCTGACCAGTCCTGGCGCGCGGCGGCGAGCAGGCTCGCGGCGCCCGACAGCCAGGTGGCGTGCATGTCGTGCCCGCAGGCGTGCATCACGGGCACGTCGTTGCCCGACTCGTCGACGCCGCGCGCGGTGCTCGCGTACTCGAGGCCGGTCTTCTCCTCGACCGGCAGCGCGTCGATGTCGGCGCGCAGCATCACCGTGGGGCCTTCGCCGTTGCGCAGCACGCCGACGACGCCGGTTCGGCCGACGCCGGGGTGGACCTCGAACCCGTCGGCCTCGAGCCGGCGCGCCAGCTCGGCCGCGGTGCGGGTCTCGGCGAACGCCAGCTCGGGGTGGCGGTGGAAGTCGACGTAGAGCGCCTCCAGGCCGGGCAAGGCCGCGGCGAGCGGGGCGAGGACACGTTCGACGGGATGGGAGGTCACGGAACCCATCGTGGCAGGCTTACCCACCGTGAGCACGAACACGCCTCTGCCCGACCTGTCCGACGACGTCTGCGCGCGGTTGCGCGAGGCCTTCCGGCGCGCCGACTACGACGCCGACGGGGTGGTCGACGCCCTCGGCGGCGCGGCCCACGCGGCGCTCGGCCGCGGCGAGCCCGAGCCCGCCCGGCGCGCGAGCCTCGACGCGGGCGACCTCGGTACGCTCGTGCGGCTGTTCCTGCTCGGGCTCACCGAGTCCGAAAAATCCGTTGAGTCCGCTTTTTCGCCGCTGACACCGGAAGCCGCCGTCGCGGCGGGGATCCTCGCGGCCGACGGCGACGGGTACAAAGCCGCCCTCGACATCCGCCCGCACGGCGACGAGGAGGGCTCCTGGTGGGTCGTGGCCGACCTCGACGCCGACCTGCTCGGCCACGTCGTGCCCGAGGACCACGTGCTCGGCGTCGGCCACGCGTCGCTCAGCCTCATCCGCGCCACCAGCCGGCGCCCGGTCGGCACGCTGCTCGACGTCGGCACCGGCAACGGCGTGCAGGCCCTCCACGCCACGCGCCACGCCCAGCGCGTGACGGCCACGGACGTCTCCGCGCGGGCACTCGCGCTGGCCGCCGGCACGTTCCGGCTCAACGAGCTCGACGTGGAACTGGTGCGCGGCGAGTGGTTCGCGCCGGTCGCGCGGCGCCGGTTCGACCAGATCGTGTGCAACCCGCCGTTCGTGGTCGGACCACCGCGCGTGGACTACACCTATCGCGACTCGGGCCTGGCGGGCGACGACGCCAGCGCGCTCGTCGTGCGCCAGCTGCCGGGGTTCCTCAACGACGGCGGAACCGGGCAGCTGCTGGCTTCCTGGCTCCACACGGGTGGCGAGGACTGGGCCGATCGGGTGGCGCGGTGGCTGCCGGCGGAAACGGACGCGTGGTTCGTGCAGCGCGATGTCGCCGACCCTGCGCTGTACGTGGGCACCTGGCTGCGCGACGAGGGCATCGACCCGCGCTCGCCCGAAGGCCGGGTGAAGGCCGCCGCGTGGCTCGACTGGTTCACCGAGAACCGCGTGCAGGGCATCGGCTTCGGCTTCGTCACGCTGCGCCGCGCGGCCGGGAAGACGCCGACCGTGGTGTGCGAAGACCTGCGCCAGGCCTACGACGACCCGCTGGGCCCGGAGGCGGCGAACTGGCTCGACCGCGTCGACTGGCTGCGCGCGCACGGCGACGAGCTCATGGGCACCGCCTTCCGCGTGCCCGACAGCGTGCTGCTGGAACGCGTCGACTCCCCCGGCGACGAGGGCTGGGAAACGACCGTGCGGCGCCTGCACCGCACCGACGGACCCGGGTGGCAGCACGAGGTCGACGAGCTCGCCACGCGACTGCTGGCGGGCTGCCGGGGCGTGCTGGCGCTGGAGGACCTCGTCGAGCTGCTGGCGGCCGCGCAGGGCCTCGACCCGGCCGAGCTGTCCGCCGCCACGCTGCCCGTGGTGCGCGAACTCGTTCGGCACGGGATGCTCGTGCCGGCTTCTGCTTCTGCTTCGGCTTTGACTCTGACGTCACAGTGAGGGCCGTCGCGGCGCGCGTCACCCGGGCGAGTGTGACGGTCGACGGAGCGGTGACGGGTGCCCTCGAAGAACCGGGACTGTTGGTGCTGCTGGGAATTCACGCCGACGACGATCGGGTGAAAGCGGCGACGATGGCGCGCAAGCTCCACGAACTGCGGATCCTGCGCGACGAGCAGTCCTGCGCGAGTGCGGGCGCGCCGTTGCTGGTGGTGTCCCAGTTCACGCTCTACGGCGACACACGCAAGGGCCGCCGGCCGTCCTTTGTCGCCGCCGCGCGCCCGGAAGTGGCCGAGCCCCTGGTGGACGCCGTGGTGCAGGAGTTGCGTGACCGTGGGGCATCCGTGGCCACCGGGCGCTTCGGCGCGATGATGGCCGTGGAGAGCGTGAACGACGGTCCGTTCACCGTTCTCTTGAGGTCTAGACCACTGTCACGCTGCCGCTCTCGGTGCCCGGGAACGTAACCGGGCACCGAATGGTTCACCCCCAGTGCGGATTCTCATGGAATTCTCATGATTATTCCCGCTGTGGCGCGCTTCTCAGCAAAAGCTCAGTGTTGGTGGAGCAACCGGGCGACGGGTGTGCCCGTCCTTTCTTCAGAAGCCGGGAACGTTTTGGAAACCCGGCGCGTTACCACAAGTGTCCAGCTAAGCCGGCTGGGCCGGAGGCCAGGGTTTCCACAGGGCCCGACACCGAAGGCACAGCACCGGCGAGACACGTTCAGCCCGTGACCGGGGAGGCAGAGAATGTCAGTCCAGACTCTCGAACGCGAAGCGCGCGGGATTCGCGAGCGTGGGATTCCAGCACAGCAGAACGAGGAGCCCGTGAGTGTGGGGACGCTCACGGACGCCGACCTCGACGCCCAAAGCCCGGCCGCCGATCTGGTGCGCGTGTACCTGAACGGCATCGGCAAGACCGCGCTGCTCACCGCAGCCGACGAGGTCGAACTGGCCAAGCGCATCGAGGCGGGCGTGTTCGCGCAGCACATGCTCGACTCCGCCGAAGACCTCACGACCAAACGCCGCACCGAGCTCACCGCGCTGGTGCGCGACGGGCACGTGGCGAAGAACCACCTGCTGGAGGCCAACCTCCGCCTCGTGGTCTCGCTCGCGAAGCGCTACACCGGCCGGGGGATGCCGCTGCTCGACCTGATCCAGGAGGGGAACCTGGGTCTGATCCGCGCGGTGGAGAAGTTCGACTACTCCAAGGGGTTCAAGTTCTCGACCTACGCCACCTGGTGGATCCGCCAGGCCATCACCAGGGGGATGGCCGACCAGGGTCGCACCATCCGGCTGCCGGTCCACCTCGTGGAGCAGGTCAACAAGCTCGCCCGCATCCGCCGCGACCTGCACCAGCAGCTCGGCCGTGACGCGACGCACGACGAGCTGGCCGCCGAGTCGGGCATCCCGGTCCACAAGATCGCGAACCTGCTCGACCAGTCCCGCGACCCGGTGAGCCTCGACATGCCCGTGGGCGCCGAGGAAGACGCCCCGCTGGGCGACTTCATCGAGGACTCGGAGGCGACCGACGCCGAGAGCGCCGTCATCTCCGGCCTCCTGCAGGACGACCTGCGCCGCGTCCTCGCGACGCTCGACGACCGCGAGCAGCACGTCATCCGCCTGCGCTACGGCCTGGACGACGGCCAGCCCCGCACGCTGGACCAGATCGGCAAGCACTTCGGTCTCTCGCGCGAGCGCGTGCGTCAGATCGAGCGTGAGGTCATGGCGAAGCTCCGCCAGGGCGAGCGGGCCGACCGGCTCCGCGCCTACGCGAGCTGACGCCGGAGGCTGCGTGGGGTGTGCTCGCGGAGAGCGCTCACACCCAGCTCGCTTCGGGTGTCCTCTGGGGGTCGAACCCCCAGACCCCCGCCAGGGGGCAAGCCCCCTGGACCCCCAAGGTGGTCACCTTGGTGAGTAAGGCGAACGTGTCGAAGTGAAGGCCCTGCGGACCACCGGTCCGCAGGGCCTTCGGCGTTTCCCGATTCCCCACGCGGCCCGGGGGACGATCACCGGCGTTTGAGGTGGTTGGTGACTGGGTAGCAAGGTGTGGGCAGCACCCGTTCGGCCGCGTTGACTTATGACCTACGTCACGAGACTGTCGTGCTAGGCGAACGGAACGCCAGGTGAGCCACGCGGAACGGGTGTACGCATCCGTCCGCTTTCCCCGGGAGGTCGGGTCCGTCGGGGTGGACCCGGCCTCCCGAACCAAACTCCGGGCCCTGCGGACGGCCGGGAGACAGCCGCGAGCGACCCGGGCCGAGTGCCCTGCAACACAGTCGCCGCGCGGGTGTGCTGGGAACCGCGGGCCGCTGAGTACCGTGGTCGGATCCCGATCAGGGCAAAGGAGCCTGGCTGTGCCGTCCACCACGTTTCAGCACACCGAAGTCCTGCCGCTCGGCAAGGACACCACCACCGAGTACCGGCTGGTCACTGCCGACGGCGTCGAAGCCGTCGAAGCGGCCGGCCGGAAGTTCCTCAAGGTCGACCCCGCGGCGCTGACCACGCTCGCTCGCACGGCCATCACGGACATCCAGCACCTGTTGCGTACGTCACACCTGCAGCAGCTGCGGGCGATCGTCGACGACCCCGAGGCGAGCGGCAACGACCGGTTCGTCGCGATGGACCTCCTGCGCAACGCGGCCATCTCGGCCGGCGGCGTGCTGCCGATGTGCCAGGACACCGGCACGGCCATCGTCATCGGCAAGCGCTCCGAGGGCGTGCTGACCGGCGGTGACGACGAGCGGGCCTTGTCGGAGGGCATCTTCGACGCCTACCAGCAGCTGAACCTGCGCTACTCGCAGATGGCGCCGACCAGCTTCTGGGACGAGCGCAACACCGGCACGAACCTGCCGGCGCAGGTCGAGCTCTACCACAAGGACAACACAGCCGGGGAATCGTCAGATCCTTCTTACGAGTTCCTGTTCATGGCCAAGGGCGGCGGGAGCGCGAACAAGACGTTCCTGTACCAGGAGACCAAGGCCGTGCTGAACCCCAAGCGGCTCGCGCGGTTCCTGGACGAGAAGCTGCGCAGCCTCGGCACCGCGGCGTGCCCGCCGTACCACCTGGCGATCGTCGTCGGCGGCATGTCGGCGGAGTTCAACCTGAAGGTCGCGAAGCTCGCTTCGGCGCGCTACCTCGACACGCTGCCGACCGAGGGTTCCGAGCTGGGGCACGCGTTCCGCGACCCGAACCTCGAGCAGCAGGTGCTCGAGATGACGCGCCAGTTCGGCATCGGCGCGCAGTTCGGCGGCAAGTACTTCTGCCACGACGTGCGCGTGATCCGCCTGCCCCGCCACGGCGCGAGCTGCCCGGTCGGCATCGCCGTCTCGTGCTCGGCCGACCGCCAGGCCAAGGCCAAGATCACGGCCGACGGCGTGTTCATCGAGCAGCTCGAACGCGACCCCGCGCGTTTCCTGCCGGACGTGACCGAGGACGACCTGTCCGACGAGGTCGTGAGCGTGGACCTCAACCGCCCCATGGACGAGATCCGCGCGCAGCTCTCGCAGCTGCCGGTGAAGACGCGGCTGTCGCTGTCAGGGCCGCTGGTCGTCGCGCGCGACATCGCCCACGCGAAGATCGCCGAGCGGCTCGAAGCCGGCGAGGAGATGCCGCAGTACCTCAAGGACCACCCGGTGTACTACGCCGGCCCGGCGAAGACGCCCGACGGCTACGCGTCCGGTTCGTTCGGCCCCACCACGGCCGGGCGCATGGACTCCTACGTCGAGCAGTTCCAGGCCGCGGGCGGCTCGATGGTGATGCTCGCGAAGGGCAACCGCTCCAAGCAGGTCACGGCCGCGTGCCAGAACCACGGCGGCTTCTACCTCGGCTCGATCGGCGGCCCGGCCGCGCGGCTGGCCAAGGACTGCATCAAGAAGGTCGACGTGCTCGAGTACCCCGAGCTCGGCATGGAAGCCGTGTGGAAGATCGAGGTCGAGGACTTCCCCGCCTTCATCGTCATCGACGACAAGGGCAACGACTTCTTCGCCGCCACCAGCGAACCGGTGCTGCAGATCAGTTTCCGCTAGCCGAACACAGCCGGCGCCCCGCCCACCGAGCCCGGTGAGCGGGGCGCGGCCGTGTCAGTCGTCGGTGATCTGCGCGGTGAGGCGGTCGAGCTCGGCCAGCTCCGCCGACGACAGCGCGAGCATCGACTTCGGCGGCTCCCCCAGGATGCGCTCGGCCCGTTCCGCGGCCACGGCGCCTGGGGCCGTGACGGTGACGACACGGCTGCGCCGGTCCTCCGGGTGCGGCTCGCGCAGCACGAGGCCGCGCCGGACGAGTTCGTCCACTACGTGCGTGGTGTAGGGCCGGTCGGTGTTCAGCTGCTCGGTGAGCTCGCTCATCGTCAGCGGCCGGGCCGCGACCCGGCGCAGGGCCTTGATCTTGATGAAGCTCATGCCGAGCGCCTCGCACACCTCGCGTTTGCGCTCGTGCCGGTCGAGGACGAGCGCTCGCAGCCGAGCCCACACGCGGGTCGCGATCTCGTGGTCGTCGGCGCTCACGTCAGGCCTTCACCAGTCCCGTGTCGGCTTCTTCTTCGACGCCCACACGCCGCGCCGTGGCGTACGCCCAGGGCGTGGTGGTGACGAGTCCGAGCACGATCACCAGCAGCCCGCAGCCGCCGATGATCCACCAGCCGGCGTGGCTGGCGGCCGCGAGGCCCTCGGCGAACGAGCCGTGGACGCGGGCGGTGACGACCGCGCCGATCACCGCCACACCGAGTGACGTGCCGACCTGCCGGCTCGTCGACGCGATCGCCGCGGCCACACCGGCCTGCGCTCGTGGCATCCCGGACACCGCCGCGTAGGTGATGGGGGCGTTGACCAGCCCGAACCCGATGCCGAACACGACGTAGGCGATGACCAGCCGCCACAGCGGCGTGGTCGAAGACAGGTCGAGCATCAGCAGCGCGCCGATGACGGTGCCGATGCCCGCGCCCACCAGCGGCAGCCGTGCGCCGCGGGTGCCCACGAGCCGGCCGGAGATGGGCGCGCAGATCGCGCACATGATGGCCATCGGCAGGGTCAACAGGCCCGCGTGCAGCGCGCTGTAGCCGCGGGTGTCCTGCAGGTACAGGGAGTTGAGGAAGAGGAACCCGGCCATCGCCGCGATGCCGGACACCGCCGTGAGTGTCGCGCCCGAGAACGGCGCGCTGCGGAAGAACCGGGGCTCCAGCAACGGGTCCCGCCGCCTTCGTTCGTACGGCACGAACACGGCCAGCGAGACCAGCGCGAGCACGAACGCGACGAGGATCCGCGGCGAGCCGTACCCGAGGTCGCGGCCTTCGATGATGCCGTAGGTCAGCCCGGCGAGGAACACGATCACCAGCAGCTGGCCCACCGGGTCGATCCGGCGCGGCCGCGGCGCGCGCGACTCCGGCACGAACACCGCGGTGAGCACGACCGCCGCGATGACCACCGGCACGTTGATCCAGAAGATCGACCGCCAGCCGGCCGCGCCCACGAGGACACCGCCCAGCACCGGGCCCACGGCCATGGACAGCCCCATCGTGGCGCCCCACATGCCGATCGCGCGCCCGCGCTCCTTCGGGTCCGTGAAGGTGTTGGTGACGATCGACATCGCCACCGGGTTGAGCATCGAGCCGCCGATGGCCTGCAACGCGCGGAACGCGATGAGCAGTCCCACGCTGGGGGCGACACCGCAGAGCAGCGAGCCGACGCCGAACAGCACGAGGCCCGTCTGGAACGTCCGCCGCCGCCCGAGCCGGTCGGCCGTCGACCCCGACAGCATCAGCAGGCTCGCGAGCACGAGCGTGTAGGCGTCGATCGTCCACTGCAGGCTCGACACCGACGCGCCCAGGTCGTGCTGGATGGAGGGCAGCGCCAGGTTCACGATCGTGTTGTCGAGCCCGACGATGAACAGGCTCATGCAGCAGACCGCCAGCACGATCTGCCGCCGCCGACGGCTGAGCTCCGGCACGGCACCCCTCAAAGTCCGAAGGTAGTTGTAGAATCCTAACATTTAGCACACTACAACTAACTGTCCGCGCCTACCGCCGAACGCGGTACAGCTCACGCCGCATTGCGGTCAGCCGGGGAACATCTTCGTAAGCCGGGTGAGGGTTTTCTCGATGCCGTCGGCGTTGCGCTTGGGGTAGCCCATCAGCTTCAACGCCAGCGGTGACCGGGCGGTGGAGTAGTCGAACGTCTCGGTCACGGTGGTCCGGCCCTCGCCCGCGGGCTCCAGCAGCCAGCGCCAGCGGTGGCCCCCGAAGTGGCGCCACGCGATGAGCCGGTTCTCCTCGAACTCCACCACGGTGTTGCTGATCCGGTACGGCGCGCCCATCTTCATGTCCATCCCGAACGTCGCGCCGAGCGAAAGCCGCGAGGGAGAGCCGTCACGGCCGGCGCGAACGGTGCCGGACCCGTCGATCAGCGGGTGGTTGGCGGGATCGGCGAGCAGGTCGAAGAGCTGCTTCGGAGAGGCGGCGACGACGGCGGTGCGCGAGATCTGGCGGGTACCCATGCCCGGTGAGCCTAGGGCTCCGCCGGTGCACCCACGGTTCGGCCGGCGGGCGCCGCGAGGGAGATCACCCAGGTGCCACGGTGGGAGGTGGCACCCGGGTGACCGCCCGGCCGGTGCCCGGCGGCTCGGGCCGGTAACCCCCCGAGCGAGCCGCGCAGCGCCGGCCATCGTGAAGCCGTCACCGAGGCGGTGACTGCTTCAGGACCACCGTCCGCTCGCCGAGCGGCGCGGCGAGCGCGACGGAGATGTAGGGGTAACGCAGGTCCATCGTGCACATCTGGCCGGTCTGCGCCTTGGTCTCGCTCAGATCCAGCACCACGTGTTGCGCGGTCTGCTCGATCGCCTCGCCGAGGGCGTGGCCGCAGCCGCCCTCTTCGGCGCGGACGTTGATGATCGTGCCGCCGTTGGCCGTGTAGACCTCGTGCGGGAAGCCCGGCGGCAGGGCCTTCGCATCGACCTGGTCCGCAGGCACCGGCGTGCTGCCTTCCGGCACCTCGAGCCGCGGTTTGCCCGGCGGGTTGGGCAGGGGCTTCGGCACCGGTGACGGTGAGGTCGAGATGCTGCCGCTCGGCGCCACGGAGTCGCCTCCGGACGCGGGGTTCGTGGCCATGGTCCCCTGGGCGCCGCAGGCTGTCACCGTGGCGAGGATCAGGCCTGTGCCGACCAGCTTCGTCAAGTACCTCATGAGCCAAGGACGGAACGGGGGCCGCATCCGGTTGCATCCGCTCACGGACCGGGGCGCAGCACCAGCTGGCGGCCGCCGAGCGGCTCGGCCAGCGGCACGGGCAGCGACACCTCGCGCACGTGCATGGGGCACATCTGGCCGTGAGGCGCCTTGGTGACGGTGACGACCACGACGGCCTGCTGCGCGGTCTCCCCGCCGGCGGCGGCCATGATGTGGTCGCAGCCGGCTTCGTCGGCGTGGATCACGACGACCTTGCCGCCCTGCGCGAGCGTCACGTCGTGCGGATAGCCGGCGGGCAGCGCCGACGCGTCGATCTGGCCGGCGGCCGGTGCCGTGTCGCCGGGCGGCGGGCCCTGCGTCGGATGGGTCTGCGGTGGGCCGGACGGGGACGGCAGCGGCATCGGCGGGGGCAGCGTGGTGGAAGGCGGCACCGACGGCGAAGACGGCGCCGCCGGAGAAGGCGACGAGCTCGCCGCGCCCGGTCCCGCCGGCGCGGCCCCTCCGCCGCCGCACGCCGCGGCCGAAAGCAGCAGAACGCTCACACCCAGGACTTTCACCGTTGTCCGCATACCGAGCGGACGGAATCCGCGCCGGGGTGGTTGCACGGGCCGGCCGGAAACTTCGGAAACTTCAGTCGAGTACGTCCGGCAAGTCGCGCACGGAGTCCAGCACGTGCGTCGCCCCGGCGCCGGTGAGCTCGGCGCGCGTGCCTGCGCCGGTCAGCACCCCCGCCACTACGCGCGCGCCCGCGGACAAGCCGGTGCGCACGTCCGACGGCGTGTCCCCGGCGACGGCGACGCAACGCACGTCGGTGACGCCCAGGCGCAGCACGGCCGTGAGCACGAGGTCGGGGTACGGGCGGCCGCGCAGGCCCTCACCCGGGGCGAGCGCGAGGTCGGCGAGGTCGCGCCAGCCCAGCGCCTCGAGGATGACCTGCTGCGTAACGGCCGCGAAGCCGGTGGTCAGCGCGACCTTCACGCCGCCGTGGCGCAGCCCGCGGATCACGTCCTCCGCGCCGGGCACGGGCTCGCACTCCCCCGCCGCGACGAGGTTGGCGTAGGCGCGTTCGAACTCGGCGTTGGCGCGCTGCGCGAGGTCCTCGGTCGGCAGCAGGGCGCGGAAGACGGTGATCTTCGACTGGCCCATGGTGGCGTTCACGTGGGCGAGCATCGCCGAGAAGCGTTCGTCTACTTCGGACACTCCGGCGCTCGCGATCGCGGCGGTGAACGCCCGCACCACGAGGCCGTCGTCGACGACGGTGGTGCCGGCGAGGTCCAGCACCACGAGCTCGGTCGTCACAGGCCCAGCTCCCGCGCGGTGTCCTCGGCGATCGCCGGCGAGCAAGTCATGCCGCGCCCGCCCGGCCCGGTGACGAGGAAAGCGTTGTCCGCCAAGCGTTCCCGGTGCACGATCACGGCCGGGTCGAGGGCCTGGGCGTACACCCCGGCCCAGCGGCGGCGGATGCGCGGCAACGGCCGGCCCAGCAGCGCGCCGGCGACTTCGGCGAGGTGCTCGTACGGGTCTTCGGTCACGTCGAAGCCGAAGGGCTGGTCGTACTCGTGCGTGTCGCCGATGGTGAGCGAACCGTCGAGGCGCTGGACCATCAGCAGCTGCATCTTGTGGGCGGCGGCGACGTCGCCCTGGGGCTGGGTGCGGCCGAGCTCGGCGAGCGCGTCGCCGCGGAAGGCCGGGTAGTAGCGGAAGCTGTCGGCGTCGGCGACGCTCGTGGTCAGCGTCTCGCCGAGGGGTTCGGTCTGTGCCATCTGCAGCCGCACACGGCGGACGGGGACCTCACCGGCGAGCTCGCGCACGAGACCCCCGAGCCAGGCGCCGGTGCAGAAGATCGTGGCGTCGCCTTCGTGGTGGTCGCCGTGGTCGTCGGTGACGCCGGAGTTGGTCAGCGTGCGGACTTCGCGGCTGGGCAGCCACGTGTACCGGCCGGTCTTCCGCAGCGCCGCGCGCAGGGCGGGCTGGGCGGTGCGCGGTTCGACGGCCGCGTCGCGCTCGCACCACAGGGCGGCCGTGAAGTCACCGCGCAGCGCCGGATTCAGCCGGCGGGTCTCGGCCGGGGTGAGGAGCTTGAAGCCGCGCTCGGCCGCGTCGGCGTTCATGGTCGCGGCTTCGGCGACGGCACGCTCGGCTTCGGTGCGCAGGACCGTGAGCGAGCCGTTGGCGCGGAACCCCAGCGCCGGCGTCTGCTCGGCGATCGTCTGCCAGAGCTCGCGGGCGCGCAACGCCGTGGCGAGCTCCGGACCGGCCGCGCGGCCGCTGACCCAGACGAGGCCGAAGTTGCGCACGGAGGCGCCGCGGGCTTCGGGCTCGCGTTCGAGGTGGACGACGTCGTGGCCGCGGTGGATCGCCTGCCACGCGTGCATCGTGCCGAGGACGCCGCCACCGACGATGAGGATTCGCACTAGGGCCACGGTCGTTCAGCGGGGGGAATGGGGAGTTTCGAGGTGGGGAACGGGGAGTGAAGACGTGCGGTGGAGTGACTCGGGGTTGTTCCGTCAGAGGCGGCCGGTGGCGACGAACACCGCGACGGCGAGGATCAGGGCGTTGACCGTGACGTTGCGCCACTCCGCGGCCTTGTGCTGGACGATCGCGAGGCGCGCGTGCATGGCCATGGCGCCGATCATCACCACGACCAGGCCGGTGGCGGCCCAGCCCGTGAGGCTCGGCGCGACACCCGTGAGCTGGGGCAGGATGAGGCCGGCCACGGCGATGAGCTCGCAGATCGCGGTGAACCGGACCACGGGCAGCGGGTAGGCGGCGGCGCCGGTCTGGCCGGTTTCGAGCATCCGTTCGCGCGACATCGTGGACTTGAGCGAGCCGGACAGGGCGAAGAGCAGGGCCAGGACGATCTGCCCGGCCCAGAGTGCGGCGTTCATGGGGTCTCCCTTCGAAGGGCGGTCGCGGAGGGAACGAGGGAGAGCCGCGAGGTGTGACAGAGGTGATTTGTCGACCTCTGTCGGCCGTCCGCTGTGGTTGGCTGTCGCTGCCCGTCACCGGTGAGAGGAACCCACGATGCCGCTTGCACGCCGGTTGGGACTGGTCGACGCCGTGTTCCTCGGACTCGGGTCGATGATCGGCGCGGGAGTGTTCGCGGCGTTCGCGCCCGCGGCCGGCGCCGCGGGGGCCGGCCTGTTGCCCGCGCTGGGGATCGCGGCGGTGGTGGCGTTCTGCAACGCGACGTCGTCGGCGCGCCTCGCCGCGCGGCACCCTGAATCGGGCGGCACCTACGTGTACGGGCGAGCGCGGCTCGGCGAGTTCTGGGGGTACCTCGCGGGCTGGGGGTTCGTCACCGGCAAGACGGCGAGCTGCGCGGCGATGACGCTGACCGTCGTGGCCTACGCGGCGCCCGGCGTGGGGCAGCCGTGGCGCGCGGTGATCGCCGTCGGCGTCGTGGCGGCCGTGACGGGGGTCAACTGCCTCGGGGTGCACCGGTCGGCGCTGGCGACGCGGGTGATCGTGATGGTCACGCTGGTGGTGCTGACGGTGGCGGTCGTGAGTGCGACCTCAGGTGGGTTCGTGGCCGAGCCGTTCGCGCCGTTCGACGGCGGCGGGGTGCTGACGGCGGCGGGGTTGCTGTTCTTCGCGTTCGCCGGGTACGCGCGGCTGGCGACGCTCGGGGAGGAAGTGCGCGACCCCGCACGGACCATTCCGCGGGCGATCCCGCTCGCCCTCGGGCTGACGCTGGTGGTCTACGCCGTGGTCGCTGTCGCCCTTCTGCTCACGCTCGGGCCGCAGCGGCTGGCGGCGAGCGCGGACCCGATCGCGGAAGCGGCGGCGCCGTGGCTCTCGCCGGTCGTGCGGGCCGGCGCGACGCTGGCGTCGCTGGGTTCGTTGCTGGCGCTGGTGCTCGGCGTCTCGCGCACGACGCTCGCGATGGCGCGTGACGGGCACCTGCCGCGCGGGCTCGCCGTAGTGCACCCGCGGTTCGAGGTGCCGCAGCGCGCGGAGCTGGCGGTGGGCGTGGTGGTGGCGGTGCTCGCGACGACAGTGGATCTCCGTGGGGCGATCGGGTTTTCGTCGTTCGCGGTGCTGGCGTACTACGCGATCGCCAACGCGGCGGCGTTGCGGCTGCGGGCGGACGAGAACCCGGCGCCGCGGGTCGTCGCGGTTCTGGGGCTCGTCGGGTGCGCGGTGCTGGCGTTCAGCCTGCCGTGGCCGTCGGTGGTGGCGGGGTGCGCGGCGCTGGCGCTCGGGGCGCTGGCCTACGCCGTGCGGCGGCGGACCGGCCGGCACTGAACCGGTTCTGTGACACGAGGGGACCGCTCGCCCGAAAGATCCGAAGAAAGTTGGTTGTCCGGTTGCCCGGGGTCTGGTGTAGTCGAGTCATCACTCCCCGTATCCCCGTTCCCATGTGGACACCGGAAGGACGGATCCCCCATGACCTTCAAGAGACGGTTCACCCTGCTCGGAAAAGCTCTCGTCGGCGTCACGGCGCTGGCTGCCGCGGTCGGGCTCGCGACCCCCGCCGTGGCCGGCCCGCCGCCGTCGACGAACGGCACCCAGGTGGTGGGCGGCAGCCGAGCAGCGCAAGGTGAGTTTCCTTGGATGGTAAGGCTTTCCATGGGCTGCGGCGGTGCGCTGTACACGCCGCAGATCGTGCTCACCGCCGCCCACTGCGTCACGCGCACCGGCTCGAACACGTCGATCACGGCGACGCTCGGCGTGGTCGATTTGCAGAGCTCCAGCGCGAAGAAGGTGCGCTCCAGCTACGTCTACCGGTCCACCACGTATGACACGACCGGCGGTGACTGGGCGCTGATCAAGCTCGCGAGCCCCGTCAGCGGCGTCCCGACGCTTCCGCTCGCCTCCAGCGCTTCCCTGAACACCGGCACGTTCACCGTCGCGGGCTGGGGCGCCGCGACCGAGGGCGGCGCGCAGCAGCGTTATCTGTTGAAGGCGCAGGTGCCGTTCGTCAGCGACTCGACGTGCAAGGCACAGGGCGGCGACTACTCCGGCCTCATCGCCAACGCGGAAATCTGCGCGGGCAACGTCTCGGCCGGCGGCGTCGACACATGCCAGGGCGACTCCGGCGGCCCCATGTTCCGCCGCGACACCGCCGGCGAGTGGGTGCAGGTCGGCATCACGAGCTGGGGCACCGGCTGCGCCCGCGCCCACGCGCCCGGCGTGTACACCGAGGTGACGAGCTTCGCGAGCGCGATCGCTTCGGCGGCCTCGAAGATCTGACCTCCTGCGGACCGGAAGCGGCGTGCACCGTTCGGGCACGCCGCTTCCGTAACGTGAGCAGCCGATTACCCGACTTGCCGGAAAGGGGCGAACCACAGGGGGCGGCATGCGCGGGAGCACACGGACGGAGGTCCTCGCGGGCCTGGTCTCGGCCGAGGCGGCGGGGGCGTACGACCGGCTTCACGCCGCAGGCCGGCTGCCGGTCGGCGTGGGCGCATTCGACCCGGACGCCCCCGCCGAGCGTGAGCTGCAGGAGGCGGGGGTGATCAGCTTCGGCGGTTCGGGCGCGGACCGGTTCGCGCGTGCCGTACCACCGGCCGTCGCGTTGCGGCGACTGCTCGATCGGCAGCACCGGCACATTTCCGAGCTGCAGGCCGATCTCGCGGGCACCTGGGAACGGTTCACCGCACTCGTCGCCCCGACCGGCGGCTTCACCGCGGTCGACCGCGAAGGAGTTCGCGCTATCGAGGACCACGACGAGCTGACCCGGCTCGCGTCCGGCCTCTACCGCTCCCCGCGGCGGCTGCTGCGTGCCACGTTCACCGGCAGCGCTGGCGGGCAACGGGTGAGCGAGGGTGTGCTGCTGCCGCCCGCCGACGCGCTCGCGGCGGGCGCGCAGTTCCGGATGATCTACGACACCGCCCACGCGGCCGACGACTGGGGCGCCCGCAGCATCCGCGAGTCCACGGCCGCCGGTGAACAGGCGCGGGTCCGCAAGTCGGTGCCGGTGCGGATGATGCACGTGGACGACACCGTCGCGCTGGTCACGATCGATCGCACGGGCGCGTCGGGTGCGCTGCACGTGACCTCGCCCGAGCTGTTGAAGCTGCTCGCCGAATGGTTCGACGCACTGTGGGCCGCGCCGGACACCGTGCCGCTCGACGGTGCCGACGGCGACGAGCTCACCCCCGCCCGTCGCCGGGTGCTGTCCCTGCTCGCCGCGGGGCTGACCGACGAGGCGATTGCCCGCAGCACCGGCACTGGCGAGCGGACCGTGCGCCGGCACGTGTGCGCGATCCTCGAGATCCTGCAGGTCGAGAGCCGATTCGCCGCCGGTGTGGCTGCCGCCAAGCGCGGCTGGGTGTAGCGCGGTCACCCGGTGGCCGGAACCGGACATTGGCCGGAAAATCACTCGCCGGGTCTCTCCGGCAGCCGCGAAGGTGGGACGAACGGGTCGAGGGGCGACCCGGTCTGGGGAAGGATTTCGATGCGCAGGATTCTCACGCTTGTTAGTGCCGTGGCGCTCGTCGGTACCGCGGTCTTGGCGGCAGCACCGGCCGGACAGGCGGCCGGGCGGTACTCGATCGTCAGCACGTGCCCGGGCAGCATGGTCAGTGGCTTCCCGAAGACTTTGCACAACGCGGTCGACGAGACGCAGGGCACCGTCGAACTCAGGTATTCCAGTGCCAACGGGGGCACGAACTGCGCGAAGGTCTACGACAACGCGTCAGGCAAGCACGCCATGAGCGTGACCATGACCGTCGACGGGATTCCCGGCTCGGGACAGGACTCGGGCACCTTCGAGACCTACGCGGGCGGCGTGCTGGTCACCGGCACCAACGGTCACTGCGCACACGTGAGCGGCACGCTGGTGATGGGCACGCACTCGATCGACCACTTCAGCTTCAGCTCTGGCCCGGTGGCCTGCGGCTGACGGGGGTGAGGTCCTTTCAGGACGGATCGTCCTGAAAGGACCTCACCGCGTCTTGTCCAGCCGATCGAGCGCCGCCTCGTACCCGCTCACCAGCTCTGCCATCACCTCGGCCACCGGGCGGACCCGGTCCATCCGGCCGACGATCTGCCCGACCGGCATCGACACCACGGCCGGGTCGGCCGCGGCGTGGATGCGGTTGTGGGCGTGGGAGACCAGGAGGTTCTGCAGCGGCATCGGCAGGGGCTCGGGCGCGTCGGGAGCGGCCCAGGCGTCCGTCCAGCGCGTTTTGAGCAGGCGGGCGGGTTTGCCGGTGTAGATGCGGGTGCGGACGGTGTCGGCCGATGTCGCGTTGACCAGCGCCGTCTGCATGGCGCCGGAGCCCGGCATGGTGCGGCGGTACTCGTCGGTGGCGAGCCAGAACGAGCCCATCCACACCCCCGACGCGCCGAGCGCCAGCGCGGCCGCGACCTGCCGGCCGGAGCCGATGCCGCCGGCCGCGAGCACCGGGACCTGTGCCCCGACGGCGTCGACGATCTCCGGCACCAGCACCATCGACGCGATCTCGCCGGTGTGCCCGCCGGCCTCATACCCTTGTGCCACCACGAGATCCACGCCGCGCGCGACATGGCGGGCCGCGTGCTCACCCTTGCCCGCGAGCGCCGCCACGGGTACACCGGCGGCGTGCGCGCGCTCGATCACGTCTTCGGGCGGCGAGCCCAGCGCGTTGGCGATGAGGCTGATGCGGTGCTTGAGCGCGACGTCCACATGGGACCGCGCGACCGAATGCAGCCAGCCGAGCACGCCGGCGCGTTCGTCGGTGTCGTCGGGCAGCGGGGGCACGGCGAGGTCGCGCAGCACTTTGTCGACAAAGGACCGGTGGGCGTCGGGGATGAGCTTCGCGAGGTCGACCTGGGTGCCCTCGGCTGGGATCTTCGCGGGCATCACGATGTCGACGCCGTAGGGCTTTCCGCCGGTGTTCTCGTCCATCCAGGACAGCACGGAGTCGAGCTCGGCGGCGTCGTTGAACCGCACGCAGCCGAGCACGCCGAGGCCACCCGCGCGGCTGATCGCGGCGGCGACGTGCTCCGACGGCGTGAAGCCGACGATCGGCAGCTCGATGCCCAGCCGGTCGCAGAGGGAAGTCCGCATGCGCGCTCCTAGGCGGGTTCGTGTTCGGCGGCGTAGCGCTGGGCCCACGGGTAGTCGGGTTTGCCGCTGGGCGAGCGCCCGATCTCGTCGGCGAGCCAGACCGTGCGCGGCACCTTGTAGCCCGCGATCTCGGTGCGCACGTGCGCCTCGATCGCCGCGAGGTCGGGCGCCACCCCGAGCCGCGGCTGCACCACGGCGGCCACGCGCTGGCCGAGGCGCTCGTCGGGCACGCCGATCACGAGCGCGTCGAACACGTCGGGGTGTGATTTCAGCGCGCCCTCGACCTCTTCGGGGTACACCTTCTCGCCGCCGGTGTTCACGCACTGCGAGCCGCGTCCGAGCAGGGTGACGGTGCCGTCGTCCTCGTAGCGGGCGTAGTCGCCGGGCACGACGTAGCGCACGCCGTCGACGTCGGCGAACATCGTGCGGCTCTTCTCGGGGTCGTTGTAGTAGCCGAGTGGCACGTGGCCGCGGCGGCCGATGAGCCCGACGGCGCCGGGCTCCCGCTCGACGACCGCGCCGTCCTCGTCGAGCAGGATCGCGTCCTTGCCGAACACGACCCGCGGGCCGGCGCTGTGGTCGGAGTCCTTGCCCACCATGCCGATCCCGGTGAAACCGCTTTCCGACGAGCCGATCGCGTCGGTGAGCACGACGCCGGGCAGCAGGCCGAGCAGCTCCTGCTTCACCGACTGTGAGAACAGCGCGGCGTGACTGGACACGGCGACGAGCGACGAAACGTCGTAGCCGCCCTCGCGGTAGGCCTCCACGAGCGGGCGCGCCATGGCGTCGCCGACGATGGTCAGCACCTGGACCTTGTGCTCCTGCACGGCTTTCCACACGTCGTGCGCGTCGAACTGCGGCACGAACACCACCGGGCTGCCGGCGAACAGCGCACCGAACGCGGCCCACTGCGCGGCGCCGTGGATGAGCGGCGCGGCGGGCAGCCGGACGAGCGCGCCCGCCTTGCCCTGCTCGGCGAGCGTCCACTCGTCGGGCACGTACTCGCCCGTGACGAAGTTGATGCCGCCGCCGAGCGCGCGCCAGATGTCCTCGTGGCGCCAGAGCACGCCTTTCGGGTAGCCGGTGGTGCCGCCGGTGTAGAGGATGTAGAGGTCGTCGGCGCTGCGTTCGGGGAAGTCGCGGCAGGGGTCGTTCTCCGCCAGCGCTTCCTCGTACGCGACGCCTTCGAAGGGCACGTCCGACCCGTCTTCGACGACGACAACGTGTTTCAGTTTCGGCGTCTCGGGGAGGACTTTCGCCACCTTGCCGGCAAAGCGGCGCTCGTGCACGAGGGCAATCAGATCGGCGTTGCCGAACAGGTACTTCAGCTCGCCGTGCACGTAGCGGTAGTTCACGTTCACCGCGACGGCGCGCAGCTTGTACGCGGCGAACATCGACTCCAGGGCCTCGATCGAGTTGCGGGAATAGACACCGATGTGGGACCCGGGTCCCACGCCGTGGGCGGCGAGGTGGTGCGCCAGGCGGTTCGCGCGAGCCTCCAGCTCGGCGAACGTCACCTGCCTCGCGCCGCACACGACCGCGACACGCTCCGGCACGGCGTCGACGGCGTGCTCGAGTAGATCCGCGATGTTGAGTGCCACGCCACTCAAAGTAGAACATGTTATCGTTCTGGGCAATGCCCGCGTTCTCCGGGAGGTTTCCTTGGCCGCGCCCCACGCTCTCGTGTCCCTGGAAGGCCAGACCCTCGTGGTCACGATGAACCGCCCCGAGGCCCGCAACGCGCTCACGGGCGAGATGCTCGCGATCATGACTTCGGCGTGGGACCGCGTGGACACCGATCCCGAGGTGCGCTCCTGCATCCTCACCGGCGCCGGCGGCGCCTTCTGCGCGGGCGCCGACCTGAAGTCGATGTCCCGCAACGCCCCGTCGGACGCGTTCGAATCGGGCGCCTTCGACCCGAGCCGCATCGACGGCCTGCTGAAAGGCCGCCGGTTGACGAAACCGCTCCTCGCCGCCGTCGAGGGCCCCGCCATCGCCGGCGGCACCGAAATCCTCCAGGCCACCGACATCCGCGTCGCCGGCGAGTCCGCCCGTTTCGGCGTCTCCGAGGCCCGCTGGGGCCTGTTCCCGATGGGCGGCTCCGCCGTGCGCCTCCCCCGGCAGATCCCCTATACGCTCGCGGCGGACCTCCTGCTGACCGGCCGCCACCTGTCGGCCTCCGAAGCTCTGGCGTGCGGCCTCATCGGCCACGTCGTCCCGGACGGCACCGCCCTGTCCCGCGCACTGGAGCTGGCGTCGCTCATCAACGCCAACGGCCCCCTCGCCGTCCGCGCCATCCTCCGCACCCTGCGCGACACGGAAACCCTGCCGGAAAACGACGCCTTCAAACTGGACGCGAAGTACGGCATCGAGGTCTTCGCGTCGGCAGATGCGAAGGAGGGGCCGAGGGCGTTCGCGGAGAAGAGGAAGCCGCGGTTCGAGGGTCGCTGAGCCGGACGTCCGGTGAGGCCGGGACCCGGCCTCACCGCTCAGGACACGTACCGCTCCCTCAACCTCCGCTTGTACAGCTTCCCATTCGGATCCCTGGGCAGCTCCTCCAGATAATCCACCGACCGCGGCAGTTTGAACCGCGCCAACCGCGTCGCGGCGAAGGCCAGGAGTTCCGAAGTCAGGTCGGCAGACGGAGAGACGCCGGGGGCCGGCTGCACCACCGCCTTGATCTCCTCGCCCCAGTCCTCGTGCGGGATGCCGAACACCGCGATGTCCGCGATCTTCGGGTGCATCACGAGCTCGCCCTCGATTTCGGCCGGGTAGATGTTCACGCCGCCCGAGATGATGAGGTCGGCGGCGCGGTCGTGGAGGTACAGGTACCCGTCGGAATCGAGGTGGCCGATGTCGCCCAGGGTGAAGAGAGAGCCGACGCGGGAGCGTTGCGTTTTCACGCTGTCGCGGTGGTATTCGAAGGACGAGTCGCCCATCTTCAAGTACACCGTGCCGACCTCGCCGGCGGGCACCTCGGCGCCGGCGGAGTCCAGGATACGCACGGTCGAGCCCGGCCAGGGCAGGCCGACGGAGCCCGGCTTGCGCAGCCACTCCTCGCCCGCGATGACGGTGCCGCCGCCTTCCGTGGCGGCGTAGTACTCCGTGACGACCGGGCCCCACCAGTCCAGCATCCGGCGCTTGACCTCGAGCGGGCAGGGGGCGGCACCGTGGATCATCACGCGCAGCGAGGAAAGGTCGAAACCCGACCGCACGTCGGGTGGCAGGGCGAGAAGGCGGCGGAACTGCGTGGGCACCATGTGGCTGTGCGTCACGCGGTGGCGCTCGATCAGGCGCAGCATGTCGGCCGCGTCCCAGCGGTCCATGAGCACCGCGGTGTGGCCCAGCTGCACGGAAATCGCGACGAAGTTCAGCACGGCCGTGTGGTAGAGCGGCGAACCGCACAGGTGCACGTGCCCGTCGAAAGGCGCCAGGCCGAAGATCCCGAAGAACCACGTCGACGCCGCCGGCACCTCGTCCGGGTCGGCGCCCGTCAGCGGCCGCCGGACGCCCTTGGGCCGGCCCGTGGTGCCCGACGTGTAGAGCATCGGCGACCCCGCCGTCCGGTCCGACGGCCGCCCGTCGCCCAGGCCCGCGCCCAGCTCTTCCATCCTCCGGAAGCCGGGCACGTCGCCCACGGCGAACCGTGCCGTGATCCCGGCCTCGTCCGCGGCCGCCACCGCGACGTCCGCGAACCGCTCGTGCGCAAGGAAAGCCTTCGCGCCGCTGTCGGCCAGGATGTACGCGACCTCCGGCGCGACGAGGTGCCAGTTGACCACCACCACATACAACCCCGATTGGATCGCGGCGAAGTACGCGGCCAGCAGCTCGTCGCCGTTGGGCTGCAGCAGCACGATCGCGTCGCCGGCCTCGAGCCCCAGCTCGCGCAGGCCCAGCGCGTAGCGGTTGGCCTTCGCCGCCAGCTCGCCGTAGCCGACCTCGCGGCCGTCGGGATCCACCAGTGCGACGCGGTCGGGCTCGGCCGCGGCGATCGTCCACAGTCCCAGGTCCATAACTCCAAATCTAGAACGCGTTACACACGCGCACAACAGCCATCTTGCCTCGAATTCGAGAACGTGTTTCACTCGGAAACGTGACGGACACCCCGCTCTCGGCGCCGCTCGACGTCGGATTCGACTACACCCGCTCGACCGGGCCCGTGCTCGGCCGGTTCGTGAACGCCCTGCGCCAGCGACGGATCGAAGGCATCCGGGGCAGCGACGGGCGCGTCCAGGTGCCCCCGCCCGAGTACGACCCCGTGACCGCCGAAGCGCTCACCGAGTTCGTGCCGGTGAGCGCCGAGGGCACCGTCGTCTCCTGGTCGTGGTGCGCCAACCCCCTCGAAGGCCAGCCGCTGTCCCGTCCGTTCGCGTGGGTCCTGGTCAAGCTCGACGGTGCCGACACCACCCTGCTCCACGCCCTCGACGCCGGCGAACCCACAGGAGTCCACACCGGACAGCGGGTCAGAGTCCGCTGGGCGGAGGAAACCGTCGGCCACATCCGCGACATCGCGTACTTCCTGCCCGCGGAAGCACCCGAAACACAACCGACCGAACCTCCACCCCCGGTGGCGAAACGCGACGAAGGCGCCCCCGTCGAGGTGGTCATCACTCCGGTCCACCTGCGCTACCGGCACTCCGCGTCACCCGAGGAAAGCCGCTACCTGCGCGCGCTCGCCGAAGGCCGCCTGATCGGCCAGCGTTGCCCCGCGTGCGCGAAGGTCTACATCCCGCCGCGCGGCGCGTGCCCGACCGACGGCGTGCCGACCACCGACGAGGTCGAGCTGCCCGACACCGGCATCGTCACCACCTTCTGCATCGTCAACGTCCCCTTCCTCGGCCAGCGCATCAAACCGCCATACGTCGCGGCCTACGTGCTGCTCGACGGCGCCGACATCGCCTTCCTGCACCTCGTGCTCGGCTGTGCCGCCGAGGACGTGCGGATGGGGATGCGGGTGCGCGCGGCGTGGCGCCCGCGGGACGAGTGGTGGACTTCGCTGGAGAACATCAGCCACTTCGAACCGACCGGCGAGCCCGACGCGCCGTTCGAATCCTTCGCCCACCACCTGTGAGGGGGACGCATGCCCGAAGTCGCCGTCGCCGGGTTCGCGCAGGCACCGAACGTCCGCGAGACCGCCGGCACCACCAACGGCGTCGAGATGCTCGTGCCGATCCTCGCCGAGGTCTTCGCCGCCACCGGTCTATCCAAAGAGGACATCGGGTTCTGGTGCTCCGGCTCGTCGGACTACCTGGCCGGTCGCGCGTTCTCCTTCATCGCGGCCGTCGACGCCATCCGCGCCTTCCCGCCGATCCACGAGTCGCACGTGGAGATGGACGCCGCGTGGGCGTTGTACGAGGCCTGGCTGAAGATCCGCATGGGTGAGGTCGACACCGCGCTCGTCTACGGCTTCGGCAAGGCCAGCGCCGGGCAGCTTCGCCGGGTGCTCGCGCTGCAACTCGACCCGTACGTGCTCGCTCCCCTCTGGCCCGATTCGCTCGCCATCGCCGGCCTGCAAGCGCGCCTGGGCCTGGACGCCGGCCTGTGGTCCGAAAAGGACCTCGCGGAGGTCGCCGCCCGCAGCCGCGCCGACGCCGCCGGCAACCCCGCCGCGCAGCTCTCGGGCGAGGTCGACGTCGCCGCCCTGCTCGACACCCCGTACGTCGCGGATCCGTTGCGAGCACACGACATCGCGCCGGTCACCGACGGCGCGGCCGTGCTCGTGCTGGCCGCCGCCGAACGCGCGAAGGACCTCGTCGACCGGCCGGCCATCCTGACCGGCGTCGAGCACCGCGTCGACTCCCCCGTGCTCGGAGCCCGCGACCTGACTCGGTCGCCGTCAATCGAACAAGCCGCCCGAAACCTCGATCTCGACGGGGTCGAGCTGGCCGAGCTGCACACGCCGTTCACGCACCAGGAGCTCATCGTCCGCACCGCGCTCGGGCTCGGCGACAGTGTGCGGATCACTCCCTCGGGCGGCGCGCTCACGGGCAACCCGATGTTCTCCGCCGGCCTCGCCCGCATCGGCGAGGCGGCCGCGCGCATCCACAGCGGCGAGGCGGGCAAGGCACTCGCCCACGCGACGAGCGGCCCGGCCCTGCAACAGAACCTCCTCGCCGTGCTGGAGGCGCGATGACCAAGCAGCTCGCCGCCGTGCTCGGCACCGGCCAGACGCACCACCGCGCGAAGCGCACCGACGTGTCCATGCCCGGCCTGCTTCGCGAGGCCATCGACCGCGCGATGGCCGACGCGCAGGTCGGCTGGGCCGACATCGAGGCCGTGGTGCTCGGCAAGGCGCCCGACCTGTTCGAAGGCGTGATGATGCCCGAGCTGTTCCTGGCCGACGCGCTGGGCGCGACCGGGAAACCGTTGCTGCGCGTGCACACCGCGGGTTCCGTCGGCGGCTCGACCGCGCTGGTCGCCGCGTCGCTGATCCAGGCCGGCGTGCACCGGCGAGTGCTGACGGTGGCGTTCGAGAAGCAGTCGGAGTCCAACGCGATGTGGGGACTCTCGATCCTGCCGCCGTTCCAGATGCCGGTGGGCGCCGGCGCGGGCGGGTACTTCGCGCCGCACGTGCGCTCCTACATCCGGCGCTCCGGCGCGCCCGCGCACGTCGGGGCGATCGTCGCCGCGAAGGATCGGCGCAACGGGGCGCTCAACCCGTACGCGCACCTGCGCCAGGCCGACATCACCGTGGACTCGGTGCAGGCGTCGCAGATGCTGTGGGACCCGATCCGCTACGACGAAACCTGCCCCTCCTCCGACGGCGCCTGCGCCATGGTGCTCGGCGACGAAGCCGCGGGCGACGCCGTGCCGGGCGGGGCCGCGTGGATCCACGCCACGGCGATGCGCACGGAGCCCACCACGTTCGCCGGCCGCGACCAGGTGAACCCGCAGGCCGGGCGCGACGCGGCGAAAGCGCTGTGGCACGAGGCCGGGATCACCGATCCACTGTCCGAAGTAGACGTTGCCGAGATCTACGTGCCGTTCTCCTGGTTCGAGCCGATGTGGCTGGAGAACCTCGGGTTCGTGCCGGAGAGCCAGGGCTGGAAAGTCACCGAGGCCGGCGACACGGCGCTCGGCGGCCGGCTGCCGGTGAACCCGTCGGGCGGGGTGTTGTCGTCGAACCCGATCGGCGCGTCGGGGATGCTGCGGTTCTCCGAGGCGGCCAAGCAGGTGATGGGCCGCGCGGGCGACTACCAGGTCGACGGCGCGCGCGTGGCGCTCGGCCACGCGTACGGCGGCGGCTCGCAGTACTTCAGCATGTGGGTGGTGTGCTCGGCCAAGCCCGGCTCATGACCGGCGGCGGCCGCGCAGCGCGAACAACGTGCCCAGCGCCCCGAGCACCGCGCCCAACGCGAGGGGACCGGCCGTGTGCTGGCGCGGTGCGATGACCGGCCGCAGCTCCGTGGGCGACGGCGGCGGGACCGGTTTTTGCGGCGCGTCTCGAGCCGTGGCCGTCCAGGCCGTGATGTACACGAGCATGCGCGCGATCAGGGAGATGAAGAACAGCAGACCGATCACGGAGCCGAACGCGACGCCCGAGGGCGACGCGCTGATCAAGTTCAGGTAGATGCCGCCCGCCTGCTTCAACAGCTCGAAGCCCAGCGCCGCCGCGACCGCGCCGCGCATCGCGCTGCGCCAGCCGACGCGCTCGCGCGGCAGCCGCGTGAGCACCCACAGGAACACCAGCCAGTCGGCTAGCAACGCGAGCGGCACCGACGTGGCCGAGAGCACGGAGTGGCCCCAGCTGGTGTCGTCGACGCCGACGAGTTTCAGCAGGTAACGGCCCATGGCCGTGCCCGACACGGTGATGCCGAACGACACCAGCAGCGCGGCCGCGAGCCCCAGCAGCGCGAGCACGTCCATGAGAATCGTGCGCAGCAGCGGCCCGTCGGAGCGGTTCTGGCCGTACATCGCGGTGAGCGCGTCGCGCAGGGAGTTCATCCAGTTCCACCCGGAGTACAGCCCGACGACGAGACCCGCGACGCCGACGCTGGTGCGTTGCTCCACGAACCCCGTCAGCAGGTCCGAGGCCTTCTGCCCCAGCGCCCCGGGCAGCGTGCCGGAGATGGCGTGCAGCATCTGGTCGAGCAGGTGCGGCTGCGTGGCCAGCACGAACCCCGCGGCCGACGACGCCAGCATCAGAATCGGCACCAGCGAGAGCAGGCTGAAGTACGTGATCGAGGCGACGTAGTGGTAGCCCCCGTACTCGAGGTACCGGTTGGTGGCCAGCGCGAGGTGGTCGAGCCAGCGGTACCGGGCACGCGCGCGGGCCCACCGGCTCGGCCCAGGCAGTTGACGGTTCACGGTCACTGTCTACCCAGCCGCGGCCGGGTTTGTCGCACCGGACACACCTTTCACGCCAGGACCACGGGTTTGTCGTGATCGTCGGGCGGCGGCACGGCGTCGGTGGTCGCGAACACGGTGGCCCCGAGGAAGTCGAGCTCGCAGCCGAGCGGGGTGAGGAATCCTGTGTCGGCGGCGTCGCGACCGGTGGCGATGCGGAGCATCACGGGGCGCGGGGCGAGGCGGGTCGCGTCGAACACGAGCCAGCGCCCGCCGACGCCGGCCTCGAACACGGCGTGGAAGTCCATGGGTTTCAAGCCGGGGGCGTAGACGGTGGTGAAGCGGGCGGGAATGCCCACGGCCCGGCAGAGCGCGATGCAGGCGTGGGCGAAGTCGCGGCAGGCGCCTTCGCCGGCTTTCAGGGTGACGGCGGCGTCGCGGCCTTCGGGAGTGGCGGGGAGGTAGCTCAACCGCTCGTGGACGTGGTCGGCGATGGCGCGGACGCGGGCGCGGTCGTCGCCGGGGTCGGGTTTCAGGGCGGCCATGCGGTCGGACGGGCAGAAGCGGCTCGGGCGGGTGTAGCGCGCGAGGTCGGCGAGCGTGACGGGCTCGGCGGTGGCGCGGCAGAGCGTGCGTTCGCCGTGGTAGGTCACGCGGTGCTCGCCGGTGGGGAGGTCGTACACCTCGGCGCGCGTGCCGTGGTCGAGCTCGGCGGTGCGAGGGGCGCCGGCGGCGGAGACGGTGAGCTCGTCGGTATCGGCGTGGACGGCGGCGACCGAGATCGCGGCGAGACCGGGCTTCGTCACCCGGACGCCGAACTCGACGTCGACCGTCACGCGTTGCGCCACCTGGCCATCATGCCGGTTTCGGGCGGATCAGGCCTGGTCAGGCGTAGCGGACCGGGTAATGCTTGATGCCGTTGAGCCAGCCGGAGCGCAGGCGCTGCGGGGGCGCAACCTCGGCGATGCCGGGCATGCCGTCGGCGATCGCGGAGAAGATGAGGTCGATCTCGAGGCGGGCGAGGTTGGCGCCGAGGCAGTAGTGCGAACCGGTGCCGCCGAAGCCGACGTGGGGGTTGTCCTCGCGGAAGACGTCGAAGCGCTCGGGCTCGTCGAACGCGTCGGGGTCGAAGTTGGCGGAGCTGTAGAACATGCCGACGCGGTCGCCGCGGTGGATGTGCGCGCCGCCGAGCTCGGTGTCGCGCGTGGCGGTGCGCTGGAACGCGACCACGGGCGTGGCCCAGCGGACAATCTCGTCGGGCGCGGTCTTGGGCTTTTCCTCGCGGTAGCGCGCCCACTGGTCGGGATGGTCGAGGAAAGCCTTCATGCCGTGGGTGATGGCGTTGCGTGTGGTCTCGTTGCCCGCGACGGCCAGCAGGATCACGAAGAAGCCGAACTCGTCGGAGCCGAGTGCTTCGCCGTCGACGTCGGCCTGCACGAGCTTGGTGACGATGTCGTCGACCGGGCAGCGGCGGCGTTCCTCGGCCATGTTCCAGGCGTAGCCGACGAGCTCGGCGCTCGCGGTGAGGGGTTCGAGCTCGTACTCGGGGTCGTCGTAGGCCACCATCTGGTTGGACCAGTCGAAGATCTTCATGCGGTCCTCCTGCGGCACGCCGATGAGCTCGGCGATGGCCTGCAGGGGCAGCTCGCACGCGACGTCGGTGACGAAGTCGCCTTCGCCCTTGCTGCGCGCTTCGGCGACGATACGCTCGGCGCGTTCACGCAGGGTGTCCTCGAGCTTGGCGATGGACTTCGGGGTGAAACCCTTCGAGACGATGCGCCGCAGCTTCGTGTGCTGCGGGGCGTCCATGTTGAGCAGCACGAGGCGGTTGGCGTCGAGGTTCTCCGACGTCATCTGGTCGTCGAAGCGGATGATGGCGGTTTTCTCCCACGACGAGTACAGCTGGCTGTCGCGCGAGACCTCCTTGACGTCGGCGTGGCGCGTGACGACCCAGTAACCGTCGTCGCCGAAGCCGGCGGTGTTGCGGCGCTGCGGGTTCCACCACACGGGCGCCGTGCGCCGGAGCTCGGCGAACTCCTCCAGCGGCAGGCGGTTCGCGTAGAGGTCCGGGTCCGTGAAGTCGAAACCGGCGGGCAAAAGCGGAGCGGCCACGGCTGCCTCCTGCACGGGATCGGCGATGATTCACGCACTGCAACACGTTCTATGAATCATTGGAGCATACGGTGTTAACTTACGGAACCCCGTTTGGTGATACCCGTTTACTTTACCGATTCTGCGCTGGTGAGCGAGCGCTCAGTTGGTGAAGATCAAGATTATCCGGCAGCTGGGAGTTCTTGTGCTTTACTGAAACATGTTCTAATTTTTGAAGTGTGAACACTGTTAGTTCTCCCGGCGAGCCCGTGATCGTGGCGGCGGTGCGCACGCCGATCGGCAAACGCGGCGGCTGGCTCTCGGGCCTGCACGCGGCCGAACTGCTGGGCGCGGCGCACCTCGCGGTGCTCGACCGCAGCGGCATCGACCCCGCCCTGGTCGAGCAGGTCATCGGCGGCGCCGTGACCCAGGCCGGCGAACAGGCAGGCAACGTCACCCGCACGGCCTGGCTCCACGCCAGCCTGCCACCGACCACCGGCGCCACCACCATCGACGCGCAGTGCGGCTCGGCTCAGCAGGCCACGCACCTGATCGCGGGGCTGATCGGGGCTGGTGCCATTTCGGTCGGGGTGGCGTGTGGGGTGGAGTCGATGAGCCGGGTGCCGTTGGGGGCGAACCGGGGGGCCCGGGCGGATGCCCCCGCCGGCTTCGGCGTCTCCACCGGATCGCCGCGGCCGGAGTCGTGGTCGATCGACATGCCGGACCAGTACCGCGCGGCCGAACGCATCGCGGTGCGGCGCGGCCTCACGCGCGCGGACGTCGATGAGTTCGGTGCTTCTTCGCAGCGGAAGGCCGCGGCCGCGTGGGCGGACGGTCGTTTCGACCGAGAGATCGTCCCGGTGAAGGCCCCCGATCCGACATCCGGGGAACCCCGCCTGATCAGCCGGGACCAGGGCCTTCGAGAGACCACTGTGGACGGTCTGGCCCGGTTGAAACCCGTGCTGCCCGACGGCGTCCACACCGCCGGCACGTCCTCCCAGATCTCCGACGGCGCCGCCGCGCTCCTGCTCATGGACGCCACGCTGGCGCGCTCCCTCGGCCTGCGCCCCCGCGCGCGCATCCTGGCCCAGGCCCTGGTCGGCGCCGAACCCTATTACCACCTCGACGGCCCCATCCAGGCCACCGAACGCGTGCTGGCCCAGGCCGGCTTGACCATCGGCGACCCGGACCTGTTCGAAGTCAACGAAGCGTTCGCCTCCGTCGTCCTCTCCTGGCAACGCACTCACTCCCCCGACCCCACGCACGTGAACGTCAACGGCGGCGCCATCGCCCTCGGCCACCCCGTCGGCAGCACCGGCGCCCGCCTCCTCACCACCGCGCTGCACGAACTCGAACGCCGCGACACCGCAACCGCCCTCATCACCATGTGCGCCGGCGGCGCGATGTCGACCGCGACGATCATCGAACGCCTCTGACCCCGGGCGCGGATCGGCTTACGCTGGGGCGATGAAACTGACCGCGACCGTGCTCGGCGCGCCCGACCCGCGGGCGCTGGCGAAGTTCTACCAGGCGCTGCTGCGGTGGCCCCTCGGCGTGGACGAGCCGGACTGGGTCACGCTGCGGCCGCCCGAGGGTGGGCCCGGCCTGTCGTTCCAGCTGGAACGTGAGCTGGTGCCGCCGAGGTGGCCGCAGGAGCCCGGGTACCAGCAGATGATGCTGCACCTGGACATCGAAGTCGACGATCTGGCGCAGGCCGGCGCGAAAGCCGTCGCGGCCGGGGCGCGGCTCGCGCAGTTCCAGCCCCAGAAACACGTCCGCGTGTACCTCGATCCGGCCGGGCACCCGTTCTGCCTGTGGGTCCGGGCCTGAACCGGCTCACGACAGCGGGACGGCGACGACCCCCGGCGGCCTCCGCCCCGGCTCGCGCCGCCACACCGCGGCGAAGGCGTGGGCGAGCCGCTTCGGAACTTCGACCTGCGCGCCGCCTCCGTGGAAGTCGACGGTCACCAACGTCGCCTCGACATCCCAGGGCACGCGGCGCAGCACCTTCGCGTAGTCCGCGCTCGCGGACCCGAACCCCAGGACCCGCCGGGCACCGAGCCGGTGCACCTCGTACTGGATCGCGGCCTCGAGCGTGCCGGGCGGCCAGTCGCGCAGGCGGAGTTTCCGGTCGTAGAACGCGATCGGCTCGTCTGCCCTCGCGACGCCGTAGCCACCGCTGAGGATGAGCAGTCGTCCAGACGCCGCGGCGTCGGGCAGCGCGTCGCCGACGTGCCGGTAGAAGTGACCGTTGTAGCGTTGCCACGCCGGCAGTCGCGTCCGGTCGTCGACAGCGGAGCGGGACAGGAGTTCCTCACGAGCCCGGAGCAGTTCCTCGGGCCAGTCCGCACGAGCCGCCGGCCGTGGACTGCCGCCGGTGACCTTGGCCTTCGACGGCCCGATGATCAGCAGGGTGCCGGGCTCGTCGACCAGGTCCTCCACCAGACGCATGCCCGCATTCAACCACCCGGCCCAGCGCCGTCACCGCACGCGTGATCCACCGGCGGACAAGCCGAACCCGGCGTTACCCAAGGCCGCCGGCAGGTGCTCCGACGCACGCCGCCGAAACCGATCGGGCTCAAGGACCCCGGCACCGCCTGTCCCGAACGACCGCCGCGGCAGCCTTCGCGCAACCCCGCACCACTCAGCCCAGCACCGTGCGCTCCACCGGCCGTTGTCCCGACGTGCGAAACGCACACGCGGGCAAGCGAACCCGGCGTAACCCGGCCGCCGGAAGACACCCCAACACGCGCAGCCGAAACCCGATCAGACACCACCCGACCCACCGCACCGCCAGTCCTCACGCAACCCTGCACCACTCAACCCAGCACGGTGCGCTCCACCGGGCCGTTGTCCGGCCGTGCGAAACGCGTCCAAGCACCCCCCGCGTGCCAAGACTCCACGAACAGCGTGTTGTCCGCGACCCACGTGTAGACCGCTTCGTGGATGTCCAGTTCGAAGAGGTGGCTGCCGGAGTCGGCGCGGTCGTCGGTGATTTCCCGGGCGACGCCGGCGAGTTTCGCGTCGCCTGGGCCGTTTTCTTCGATGCCGGGGAAGGCGTGGAGGGCGAAGCGGCCGTCGTGTTGGAGGTCGCGAGCTTTGCGGGCGTCGAGCATCGAGCCGACGTACAGGGAGCCGTCGTCGCGGAAGGAGACTTCGGAGCCGCTCACGCGAGGTGAGCCGTCGCGGCGCAGGGTGGCCAGGACGTGGGACTCGCCGCTGAGGAAGCGTTCGTGGATGCGCTCGGCCAGCGAGGGGGCGGCCGCCGCGAAGGTCTGCCAGGTGGTCATGCGAACGAGTCAAGCACGCGCCACCGACAAAACAAGCTCAAGCGCCGTACACCGGTTCAGGTGAAGGCGCGGAAGCGAGCAACGAAGCCACCACCGGGCCCAGCTCGGCCGGCTCCCAGCGCGCGCCCTTGTCGCGCGACGGGCCGTGGCGCCAGCCGTCCGCGAGGGACACGCGGCCACCGTCCACTTCGAACACCCGCCCCGTGACGCCGGCCGACTCGACGGAACCCAGCCACACCACCAAAGGCGACACGTTCTCGGGCGCCATCGCGTCGAACCCCGACGCCGGCGCCGCCATGTCGAACGTCCCCTCCGTCATCCGCGTCCGCGCGGCCGGCGCGATGGCGTTGACCACCACGCCGTACCGCGCCAGCTCGGCCGCGGCGACCGAGGCCAGCCCTAGGATCCCCGCCTTCGCCGCCGAATAATTGCCCTGCCCGACACTCCCCAACAGGCCCGCGCCCGAACTCGTCAGCACCACCCGCGCCGCCCGCGCGCGCCCCGCCTTCGCCTCCGCGCGCCAATACGCGGCAGCGTGCCGCAACGGCGCGAAGTGCCCCTTCAGATGCACCCGCACGACGGCGTCCCACTCCTCCTCGGACAGGTTCACCAGCATCCGGTCACGCACGAACCCCGCATTGGCCACGAGCACGTCCAGCCCACCGAACGAATCCACCGCCGCCGACACCAGCCGCGCCGCACCGTCCCAATCGGCGACGTCGTCCGTGTTCGCCACCGCTTCCCCGCCGAGAGCGCGAATCTCCGACACCACCAGCCCCGCCGGATCCGCAGCACCCCCGCTGCCGTCCGGCCAAGCCCCGACGTCGTTCACCACCACCCGCGCGCCCTCGGTCGCGAACGCGAGCGCGTGCGCCCGCCCGATCCCGCGCCCCGCACCGGTGACCACCACGACCCGACCGTCGACCAGCCCCACGTCACTCCCCTTCCGAACCGGCCCGCAGGTACGCCGGCGCCTCACCACCGCCGTGCACCGCCAGCCGCGCACCACTCACGTACGAAGCCAACGGAGAAGCCAGAAACACCGCGCACGCCCCCACCTCCGCCGGCGTCGCCAACCGTCCCAACGGCACGGTCGCGGCAACCGAGGAGTCGTACAACTCGGGCGAGGTCCCGACCATCCCCACGTCGAGCGCGTTCACCCGCACCTTCGGCGCCCACTCCACCGCCAACGTCGCCGTCAAGTTGTCGAGCCCCGCCTTGGCCGCCCCATACGCCGCCGTCCGGGGCGAAGGCCTCGTCGCACTGACACTGCTCACGTTCACGATCACCCCGCCACTTTTCTGCTGCTGCATCACGGCGTTCGCCGCCTGCGCCACCCCCAGCGGCGCCAGCAGGTTCAACGCGACCACCTTCTCGTGGAACCGCGCCGACGCCGTCGAAGTATCCGCAAAGGGCGCTCCCCCGGCGTTGTTCACCAGCACGTCCAGCCGTCCGTACTCCGTCGCCACCAAAGAAACCAGCCGCGCGACCTCCGCCGGCTCACGCACGTCGCACCGCACGAAATCCGCGCCCGCACCACTTCGCGCGCACACGACCACTCTCGCGCCCGCGTCGCGGAACACCGCGGCGATCCCCGCCCCGACCCCGCGCGTCCCGCCGGTGACCAGCACGACGGCGCCGTCGAGCCGTAGATCCAGTGCCACTCACGCCCTCCCGCCGCGTCGCCGTTGCCGTGCTAACGTACCAAGCAAGTGCTAGGTTTGTAACCCGTCAGAGGTGACCATGACCGTGTCCACGCACTCCCCGGAGCCCGGCGTCGCCGTGGTGACGGTGGCCGCCCCGCCGGTCAACGCGCTCACCGCGGACGGCTGGTTCGCCCTCGCCGAAGCCGTCACGAACGCGGGCCGCGACCCCGAAACGCACGTCGTGGTGCTGCGCGCCGAGGGCCGCGGCTTCAACGCCGGCGTCGACATCAAGGAGATCCAGCACGACCCCGGCCACACCGCACTCATCGGCGCGAACGAGGGCTGCGCGGCCGCCTTCTCCGCCGTGTACGACTGCGCGGTGCCGGTGATCGCGGCCGTGCAAGGGTTCTGCCTCGGCGGCGGGGTCGGGCTGGCCGGCAACGCCGACGTCGTCGTGGCCAGCGAAGACGCCGAGTTCGGCCTGCCCGAGGTCGACCGCGGCGCGCTCGGTGCGGCCACACACCTCGCGCGGCTCGTCCCGCAGCACCTCATGCGCGCGCTGTACTACACAGCCGAAACGATCTCCGCGAAGCAGCTTCACCACCACGGTTCCGTGTACGCGGTCGTACCCCGCGAAGAGCTCGACGCGACAGCCCTGGCCCTCGCCCGGAGGATCGCCGCGAAGGACACCCGCGTGATCCGCGCGGCCAAACAAGCGATCAACGGCATCGACGTGCAGCCCGTGCACCGCAGCTACCGCTTCGAGCAGGGCTTCACTTTCCAGCTCAACCTCGCCGGCGTGTCCGGCGCCGCCCGGCAGCAGTTCCTCGACGGAGGGGGAAAGCTTTGAGCGACAAGCGGATGACGGCCGACGAGGTGGTCGCCGAGCTGCGCGACGGCATGACCGTCGGCCTCGGCGGCTGGGGTTCGCGGCGCAAGCCGATGGCCTTCGTCCGCGCGATTCTGCGCTCCCCGCTGAAGGACCTCACCGTCGTCTCCTACGGCGGCCCGGACGTCGGCCTCCTCGCCGCCGCGGGCAAGATCCGCCGGCTGGTCTTCGGGTTCGTCACGCTCGACTCGATCCCGCACGACCCGTGGTTCACCCGCGCCCGAGAAGCCGGCGCGTTCGAGGTCACGGAGTACGACGAGGGCGTGCTCGGCACCGGTCTGTCCGCCGCGGCCCAACGGCTTCCGTTCCTCCCGACCCGCGCCGGCCTCGGCTCCGACGTTGTGACGCTGAACCCGCACCTGCGCACGATCCGCTCCCCTTACGCCGACGGCGAGGAGCTCCTGGCCGTCCCCGCGCTCAAGCTCGACGCGGCGCTCGTCCACCTCAACCGCGCCGACGCCCGCGGCAACGCCCAGTACCTCGGCCCCGACCCGTACTTCGACGAGCTGTTCGCCCTCGCCGCCGCCCGTTGTTACGTCTCCGTCGAACGCGTTGTCCCCACTGCGGAACTGTCCGCCGCGCCCCTGCAGAGCCTGCTGCTCAACCGCGCGAGCGTGCATGGCGTCGTCGAAACCCCGCACGGCGCGCACTTCACCAGCGCCGTGCCCGACTACGGCCGCGACGAGAACTTCCAGCGCCACTACGCGACCTCGGCCAAGGACCCGGACAGGTGGCCGAGTTTCGCCGACCGGTTCCTGTCGGGCGACGAAGCCCGATACCAACGCGAAGTGGCCCGCTTCGCCGAGGAGGCGGCATGACCGACGTGACGCGCGCCGAGTACGCCGTGATCGCGTGCGCCGAGCTGTTCCGCGGCGACGGCGAGATCCTGGTCAGCCCCATGGGTTTCGTCCCGGCGTTGGGTGCGAAACTCGCACGGCTGACGTTCGAGCCTGATCTGTTGCTCACCGACGGCGAGGCGTCCCTCACGACGGCCGACGGCGTCGTCGAAGGCTGGCAGCCGTTCCGCAGTGTGCTCGACACCGTGGTGCCGCACGGAAAACGGCACGTCGTGATGGGTGCGAACCAGCTCGACCGCGAGGGCAACCAGAACATCTCCGCCATCGGCCCGCACGCGAAGCCCGCGAAGCAGCTTCTCGGCCTACGCGGCGGACCCGGCAACACCGTGAACCATCGCACGAGCTACTGGGTGCCACGCCACAGCCGGCGGGTGTTCGTCGACCGCGTAGACGTGGTGTCCGGCGTCGGCTACGCGCGGGCGACTTCCCTGCCGTACCACGACGTGTACCGCGTGGTGACCAACCTCGGCGTGCTCGACTTCGGCGGCGCGGACCACGCGCCGCGGCTGCTTTCCGTGCACCCCGGGGTTTCCGTCGAGGACGCCGTCGCAGCGACGTCGTTCCCGCTCGACACCTCCGGCACCGGACAGACCCGCGCACCCGGCGACGACGCACTACGGCTGATCCGAGAAGTCCTGGACCCGAAGTCCCTGCGCGACAAGGAAGTTCCGTCGTGAGAACTGCGCTGACCGACCTCGTCGGCGTCCGCCACCCCGTCGTCCAGACCGGCATGGGCTGGGTCGCGGGCCCCCGGCTCGTGTCCGCGACCGCCGAAGCAGGAGGCCTCGGCATCCTCGCCTCGGCCACCATGACCTACGACGAGCTGGCCGCCGCGATCAAGGAAACCCGGTCCCGCACCGAAAACCCGTTCGGCGTCAACCTCCGCGCCGACGCCGAAGACGCCGCCCGGCGCGTCGATCTGCTGATCACCGAAGGCGTGAAAGTCGCGTCCTTCGCGCTGGCTCCGAGGCGGGAGCTGATCACCAAGCTCAAGGACCACGGCGTGGTCGTCGTGCCGTCGGTCGGCGCGACCCGGCACGCGGAGAAGGTCGCGGCCTGGGGCGCCGACGCCGTCGTCGTGCAGGGCGGCGAAGGCGGCGGGCACACCGGCGGCGTCGCCACGACGCTACTGCTGCCCGCTGTGCTCGACGCCATCGACATCCCCGTGGTCGCCGCGGGCGGCTTCTTCGACGGCCGGGGCCTGGCGGCCGCGCTCGCGTACGGCGCGGCCGGGATCGCGATGGGCACCCGGTTCCTGCTCACGCGCGAAAGCACGGTGCCCGACGCGGTGAAGCAGCTGTACCTGGACCACGACCTCGCCGGCACCGTCGTCACCCGCAAGGTCGACGGCGTCGCGCACCGCGTTCTGCGCACCGAACTCGTCGACGCGCTGGAGAAGTCCGGTCCGCTCGCCGGGTTCGCGCGCGCCGCCGGGAACGCCGCCCGATTCCGCCGGTCGAGCGGGCTTTCGTGGGCCGCGCTCGTGCGCGAGGGCCTGCGGCTGCGCACAAGCGGGCGAACGAGGGCGCAAGTGCTGATGGCCGCCAACACGCCGATGCTGCTGCGAGCGGGCCTCGTCGACGGCGACCCGGCGGCCGGTGTGCTGGCGTCCGGGCAGGTCGTCGGGCTGCTGCACGACCTGCCGTCGGTGGCCGACCTGATCGGGGGAATCGTGGCCGACGCGGAGGCGATCCTGCGCCGCCTCGGCGACGGCGGTTGTGCTTGACTTCAAGGCATGATCTCGGAAAGCCGCTGCCCGGTCGCGGAGGGCGAGCTCGCCGTCCGCATCGGTGGCGAGGGCCCGATGCTGCTGCTCATCCCCGGGGGCACCGGCGGCGCGGACTCGCTGCGCGCGCTCGTCAAGCAACTGCAGACGGACCACACCGTGGTCACCTACGACCGGCGCGGCCACTTCGCCAGCACCGACACCACCACGGGCCCGGTGCCGGTTTCGCTGCATTCGGACGACGCGCTCGCCGTGCTCGACCACGTCGGCGCCGGCCCGATTCCCGTGTTCGGCACCAGCGCCGGCGCGCAGATCGGCCTCGACCTCGTGGGGCGCCACCCCGACCGGGTGTCCGTGCTCGTCGCGCACGAACCGCCCGCGGTGCAGCTGATGCCCGACGCCACGGGCTGGCTCGAGGCCGCGAACGACCAGATCCGGCTGGCCCGTTCGGGTGATCTGATGGGCGCCGTCACGCGCTTCTCCGACGGCGTCGCGGGCGCGGCGCTGCCCGATCTGCCCAATCTGCGCCTGCCGCACGAGGCCGACTGGCTGCGTCTGTTCGACCGCGAGCTCGCCGAGTTCTTCGACTACCTGCCGGACCTGCGCGCCCTGCGCCGCGCGAGCACCGAGATCGCGCCCGTCGCCGGCGAAGCCAGCCGCGGCCGCTACCACTACCAGCCGGCGAAGATCCTGGCGCTCGAGCTGGGCCTGCCGTTCGTCGAGGTCCCCGGCGCGCACCTGGCGCCGCAACGCAACGCGCCGAAGTTCGCGGCCGCGCTGCGCGAGCTGCTCGCGTCGGCGCAGGCCTGATCGCTCACCCCGTCACGGGCAGCTCGGCGAACGCCGTGTGCCCGGCGTCGGCACGCAACCGCGGGTCGTCGGCCGGCACGGCGAGGCGCAGGTCCGGCACCAGCCGTGGGTCGGCGAAGAGCCGCTAGACCTCCGCGTACCCCCGCACGACCCACGGCTCGCTCACGCCGCACGCAGCCGGTTGCGGTAGACGAACATCGCCAGCAGCCCAGCGCCGATCACGGCATAGCCGACGGGCTTGCCCACGGCCAGGAACGTCGCGGTCGGCAGGGAGATCGCCAGCACCAGCAGCACCGCCGCGTGGACGGTCAGCATCCCGCCGATCATCGCTGTCATCACGGTGATCCCCCTGCGCTGGGCCGGCTCCGGTGCGGGACGGCCTGTGAACCGGTGGACCAGCAGCAGCAAGGGCTTCCCGATCACCGCCGAACCGATCAGCACGAGCCCCACCGGCCCGGTGAGCACCGCCTCCTGCAGTTTCAGCACGAGCTCGTTGCCGCCGGTGAGCCCCAGGACCACGAGCATCACCACGAACCCCGCGATCGCCACCACCCCGACCGGGTCCAGCCTGCGGCGGACGGCGAACTCGCCCACCGTGACGAGCAGCGGGATGGCCGCGGAGATCGCGAGCGCCACCACTTCGCTCCCCACGACGGGCTTCAGCAGCAAGTACACCACCAGCGGCAGCGCGATGTTCAGCACGAGGCTCGGCAGCAGCCGGCGCAGCAGTTCGGGTTTCATCAGCAGGTCCTCCCCATCGGTGATTCGGACCTGCTCAGCGTGGCTTCCGGCGCCCCCTCACCGCGTCGGCGCCAGGGTGGGAAATCCTTGTCCACCCACGGGTCTACGCGGGCGCCGGCTCCGCGGATCGACGCCGCAGCAGCCCCGCTCCCGCCGCCACGACCAGGAGCCACAGGAACACCGCCGGGGCCAGCGTCTGACCCGCCAACCCCAGCGTCAACGGAATCGCCAGGCCCGGGATCGCCGTCACCACCGCCCACTGGAGCCCGCGGCCCGCCGCCAGCCCGGCGAGGGAGCCGATCACCGCGAACGCCGCGATGCTGCCGCACAGGAGCCAGCGCGTGGACGTGGGGAGATGACCCTCGGAGACGGACTCGACGGCGTCGCCCAGCGCGCCGGCGAACGCGGCCAGCAGGCCGGCCACCAGGCAGTGCAGGGGCAGCAACAGGCGCGGCCCGAGGGCGTCGGCGGCCAGGTACGGAATGCCGCCGAAACCCTGGTTGAGCGAGGTTCCCCAGAGGGTCGCGAGCAGGGCCAGCGCGGCGATCACCGTCAGGAACACGCGGGAGTGGTTCCACTCGGGGATGGCGGCCATCGCGTCGGTGACGTTGAGGACGCCTTCGCCGAGCACGATGATCGTGAACAGGCCCAGCCGTTCGCCGAAGTGGACGGTGTCGAGGCGGGCGAGCGTCGGTCGTGGGCGGGGGCCGTCGTGGTTCGCGAGCTTCGCGGTGATGTTCGCGACGAGCCGGTCGCCGGACACCGCGAACGTGATCACCAGATCGAGCGCCAGCCCCAGCGCCCACAGCCCGTAGCGCCACGGCGAGTCGACCCAGAGCGACACCACCCACGGCACCACGCCGAACCCCAGCTGCGCCACCGGCCAGTCGACGATCACGCGCACGCCGCCGCGGCGGCTCTCCCACACGCGGTCGGCCAGGGCGCGCACCGCGATGTAGGCGATGGCGAACACCTTCGCGTGGTCGCCGTGGATGTCCTCCACCGACGCGGCCATGAACGCGAGCCCGGCCATCGCCAGCAGCACGGGCATGGTGCGGGCGGCGCCTTTCGCGACGTTGCCGTAGACGGTGAAGCACATCCACGCCGTCCAGAAAGCCAGGAAGCACACCACGTACAGCCCGACGTCGCCCCAGGACGTGCTGCCGTGCACGAGGTGCGCCAGCTGCGCGACCCCCGCCACGGCCACCAGGTCGAAGAACAACTCGAGCCAGGAAGCGTGCCGTTCCTCGGTCTTCTCGGTCGTGGTCATGGCCGACAGTATGGCCGTGGCCCGGGGATCTACACCCGAGGGTTGACGACTCCCGCGCGTCCCGCCGATATCGTCGGCCGGGTGTCCGACGCACCCGTGAACAGTGCCGACCACCGCGTCCAGCGGCTGGTCTCGGTGCTCATCCTGGTGCTGCTCACGTGGCTCGCAGCGAAGTCCGAACCACACCCCGCGCTGCACGGCCAGGGGCTCGGGGTGCTGCTCGGCCTGCTCGGCGTGCTGCTCGGCGGGGCGATGCTGATGTCCGGCGTGCAGCAGTGGCGGCTGCCGGCGCCGGTCGAGATCGGCTTGTTCGTCCTCGTGCTGGCCAGCTCCGTGACGCTGGTGTGGCTCGAACCCAACGGCACCGGGTTCTTCGGCGGGTTCCTGCTGGCGGCCACGGCGTCGGCGCGGCTGGACCCGCGCAGGGGCGGAATCGTCGCCGGTCTGGTCGTGGCGACGCTCGTGGCGGCGAGCCTGTTCGGGGCGCGTCACGAGGCCGTGCCGACGCTGCTGAGCGCGCTCGGCGTGCTGGCGTTCTACCGCCTGGGCGTCTACATGCGGAAGCTGCGCGAACGCACGGAAGAGCTCGAACAGACCCGCGCGGCCCAGGTCCGCGCGGCGGCGCTGGCCGAGCGGCAACGGCTCGCGCGCGAGATGCACGACGTGCTCGCGCACTCGCTGTCCGGCCTGCTGCTGCACCTCGAAGGCGCGCGGTTGTTGTCCGTCCACAGTGGAGCCGATCCGCGGCTGACCGACACCGTGGAACGCGCCCACCAGCTCGCGCAGAGCGGGCTCGCCGAGGCGCGCCAGGCGATCGGCGCGCTGCGCGGCGAGGACCTGCCGGGGCCGGAACGGCTGCCGGTGCTGGCGGCGGAGTTCGAACGCGACACCGGGATCCCGTGCGAGGTCACCGTGAGCGGGCAGGCGCCGGAGCTGGCCGCGCAGACGCGGCTGACGCTGTACCGGGTGGCGCAGGAGGCGCTGACCAACGTCCGCAAGCACGCCGACGCCGAGCGCGTGGACCTGCGGCTGAGCTACGAACCGGACGGCACGCTGCTGACCGTCGAGGACCTCGGCAGCCCGGGTGCGGCGCCCGGCGACCACGGCTACGGCGTGAGCGGCATGCGCGAACGCGCCGAACTGCTGGGCGGGCAGCTCGACGCCGCGCCGACCGGCACGGGGTTCCGGGTGAGCCTGTGGGCGCCGGCGTGATCCGCGTGCTCGTGGCCGACGACCAGCGCGTGGTGCGCGACGGCCTGTCGATGCTGCTCGGACTGTTGCCCGGCGTCGAGGTCGTCGGCACCGCGGCCGACGGCGATCAGGCGGCCGAGCTGGCCGGGCGGCTGAAGCCGGACGTCGTGCTGATGGACCTGCGCATGCCGCGCTGCGACGGGATCGAGGCCACGCGCCGCATCCGCGCCCGCGACCACGACGTGCAGGTCGTCGCGCTCACCACGTACGCCGACGACAAGTCCGTGCTCGACGCGTTGCAGGCCGGCGCGCGCGGATACCTCACGAAAGACGCCGGGGCCGACGACATCCGCGGCGCGCTGAGCCAGGTGACGCGCGGCGCGGCCGTGATCGACCCCGCGGTGCAGCACCACCTCGTCGACGCGCTCACTTCCGGCGCGCCCCGCCCGCCGTCCGCCGAAGTGCCCGACGGCCTGACGCCGCGCGAGGTGGACGTGCTGACGTTGATCGCCGACGGCCTGTCCAACACCGAGATCGCGCACCGGCTCTTCGTGGCCGAAGCCACGGTGAAGAGCCACATCAACCGCATCCTCGGCAAGATCGGCGCGCGCGACCGGGCGCAGGCCGTCGGGTACGCCTACCGCCACGGGCTGACTTCGGGCTGAGGCCGCCGTAGAGTCGCCTCATGGCTGAGGTGCTTCCGTGGCTGCTCGACTCCGACCCGGCGCTGCGCTGGCAGGTCGAACGCGACTTGGCGGGCTCGCCACCGGAGGTCTGGGAGGCGACGCGCGCCCGCGTCGCCACGGAGGGATTCGGCGCGCGGCTGCTCGCCCTGCAGGACCCGGACGGCCAGTGGGCCGGCGGCGCGTTCTTCCCCGCCGAGTTCCAGGGCTCGCCGGAAGACGGCCAGCCGTGGACCGCGACCACGTGGTCGCTCAACGCGTTGCGCGACTGGGGCCTCGACGCGTCGGTGCTCAGCGGCACGGCCGAGCTGCTGGCGCGCAACAGCCGGTGGGAGTACGAGAACCTGCCGTACTGGGACGGAGAGGTCGACGTCTGCATCAACTCGTGGACGCTGTCCAACGGCCTGTGGCTGGGCGCCGACGTGCACGGCATCGCTCGGTGGTTCGTGGAGCACCGGTTGGTCGACGACGGCTGGAACTGCCTCTGGGTCGAGGGGGCCGAGCGCTCGTCCGTCCACTCGACCCTCAACGCCCTGAAGGCCTTGCTGGACTACGAGAAGGCCGGCGGCACGGCCGGCTCTGCTGGCTCCGTGGTCGATGCTCGCCGCGGTGGCGAGGAATACCTGTTGTCCCGCAACCTGTTCCGGCGGCTGTCGACCGGCGAACCGATCGCGCCGTGGGTCCGGGCCTTCAGCTACCCCTTCCGCTGGTTCTACAACATCCTCAACGCAGCCGACTATTTCCGCGCCGCCGCACTGTTCGACGGCACCGCCCCTGATCCGCGCATGGCCGACGCCATCGAGATCATCCGCGCCGCGCGGCAGCCCGACGGCACGTGGCTGCAGGCCCGCCGCCACCCCGGCGAAGTCTGGTTCGAAATCGACGCCCCGGCCGGCGAACCGTCGAAGTGGCTCACCTTCCATGCCCGGCGCGTGCTGGACTGGTGGGACTGTCGCACCGGGACGGACACGCGCACACTGACTCGATGAGACACTCCTTCCTCACCGAACCTCCCCCGGGCCTCGCCGTCGAAGCGGTGTACGGCGAGGACCTCGGTTCCGACGGGTACGTCAACAACCTCACGCGCGTGTGGGCCTGGCGGCCCGATGTGCTCGTTGCGTTCAGCGAACTGCGCGCGACACTCATGGGTTCCTCGGGCCTGTCCGCGCGGGAGGCGGCGGTGCTGGTGGCCGCCACCGCGGCCGCGCGCGGAGACTCCTACTGCGCACTCGCGTGGGGCGCCCGGCTGGCAAGCCTGACCGACGACGCCACCGCGGCAGCCGTGCTGCGCGGCGAGCCGGCGCAGGTGTCCGAACGGGAGTCGGCGCTCGCGGGGTGGGCCCGAAAGGTGCTCGGCGACCCGAATGCGACAACCGCTGAGGACGTGGCCGCGCTGCGCGCCGCCGGTCTGGACGACCGGGAGATCTTCGAGGCCACCACGTGGATCGCGCTGCGGCTGGCGTTCGCGACGGTCAACGACGCCCTCGGCGCGGCTCCGGACCCCGAGCTGCGCGCGAAAGTCCCCGCCGCGGTTCGGGCGGCGGTCACGTTCGGCCGGTGACGGTTCACTCGTGCGGGTGCGAGGGCGCGTCCGCCCCTGCCGCGCCCGGCTCGGCGGTGTAGGCCTGAGGAGGTCGCCGCCGAGGGGAGTGAGCATGAAGCTGGGTCGGGCGCTCGTGCTGGCCGTTGTCGTCGCTGTTCCGCTTGCCGCACCTGCCGCGGCCGCGCCGCCGAACACGGCCACGCCGCCGGATGCCGCCACCGCCCAGGTCGCGCAGGCGGTGCGCGCGGGCACGCTGGGCCAGGACCACGGCGTCGCCGACTCGTGCACCGGGGTCGTGCAGGGGCACCAGGTGGATCTCGGCTGTCTGACGAACGTCGTCACGCACGACAAGGCGTCGGCCGATCCGCTCACCACCCGCGCGCCGGCCGGGTTCTCGCCCGCCGACCTGGCGCGGGCGTACCACCTGCCGGACGCGAAGACCGGTGAACGCGGCATGGTGACGATCGTCGGCATCGGCGCGTACCCGACACTGGAGGCCGACCTCACGACCTACCGCGGCCAGTTCGACCTGCCCGAGTGCACCACCGCCAACGGCTGCCTCAAGATCACCGACTACCACGGCGGGCCGGCGCTCAAGCCCGTCGACGGGCTCGGCGAGATCGAGGAGGCCTACGCCACCGAGACCGCGCTCGACGTCGACCTCGCCTCCGCCGCGTGCCCGATGTGCCGCATCACCATGGTCCAGATCCCGATGGACGTCGGGCGTCTGCTCAACGCCGTGCTGCTGCAGCTGCCCGGCCAGCTCGCCGACGACTTCGGCACGGCCGTGAGCTACGCGGCGAGCCTGCGTTCGAGCGCCGTGACCATGAGCTACGGCGTGCCCACCGGACTGCAGGGCGACTACCTCGGCGCCGGCGCGCCCGCCGTGGCGCTGCACCACCCGGGCATGGCCGTGGTCGCCGCGTCCGGCGACAAGGGTTATCTCGGTGGGCCGCAGCTGTGGCCGCAAGAACTGCCGTGGGTCACGTCAGTCGGCGGCACGTCGCTGAGCGGCTCCGGCGGCTCGTTCGTGCAGAAAGCCTGGGGCAGCCTGTTCACCCCACACGGCGAGCAGCAGCGCTGGGTCGGCGCCGGCAGCGGCTGCGCCCTCGACCTCGGTCCCGCGCAAGGCCAGCCGGCCGCCATCGCCGCCAACTGCTCGGGCCACCGCGCGGGCTCCGACATCTCCGCGGTCGCCGACCCGCTCACCGGCGTCGCCGTCTACCGCTCGTATGCGCCCAACGGCGGCAAAGCCGGCTGGCTCATCGTCGGCGGCACCAGCGCCGCCTCGCCCTTCGTCGCCGGCCTCTACGCCCGCGGCGGCCGGCTGTCCGGTGTGGACGGTCCGAACACCTTGTACAGCGCCCCTCCCGGCACGATCGCCGACGTCTCCTCCGGCTCCAACGCGCAGCACGGCGCGGCCGACTGCGCGCAGTTCAAGCCCGTCGTCTGCTCCGCCGGCCCGGGCTGGGACGGCCCGACCGGTCTGGGCGTCCCGGTGGGACTCGGCGCGTTCTAGGCCGACATGAGGAAGTACCGCTCGGCGGCGAACCCGTCGAGCACCGACAAGAGGGCGGCTTTCGTTGTGGTGCCCCGGTTCGTGAGCATCGCGCAGAGGATCGGCCCCTGGCCCCCCGCGCCCAGCGCGGCGGACAGCGGTGGCAGTGCCTCGGCAGAGAGCAGCCCTCGGCGATGTCACCGGAAGCCGGCAGCAGCAGATTTCCTGGGCGGTGATTTCGTCGACGTTGCGTGCCCGGGCGCACTTCGGGACTCTGCTTGTGCCGATCAGCCGAGCATGCCGGCGACAACACCGCGGTGCCTCGGCCCTGGAGGAGCCGAAGCACCGCGGAACCGTCACACCGCCCGCACGCCGTCCTGCCAGACCTCGCGGACGTTGGCCGCTAGGTCGGCGAAGTCGTACGGATCCCCGGCCACCACCACGATGTCCGCGCGATGACCGGGAGCGAGCCGGCCCAGCTCGCCCTCCATGCCGAGCAGCCGGGCGGCCGACGACGTGGTCGCCACGAGCACGTCGGCCGGGCTCATGCCGCACGAGCGCATCAGCTCCAGCTCCTCCAGGTTCGTCCCGTGGGGACCCACCCCGCTGTCCGTCCCCATCGCGATCCGCACGCCCGCGGCGACCGCGCGGCGCACCGAGTCGGCGTGGACCTCCGCGACCTCCTTGGCCTTCTGCACCACGGCATCCGGCAGCGAAGCACCCGCCGCGGCCGCGCGGATGACGTTGACCGGCGCCACCAGCGTCGGCACGAGCCAGGTGCCGCGGGCCAGCATGAGCTCGATGGCCTCGTCGTCGAGGTAGATGCCGTGTTCGATGGAGCGGATGCCGGCGCGCACGGCATTCTTGATGCCCTCGGCGCCCTGGGCGTGCGCCATCACGGCGCGGCCCTGCATCTGTGCCTCGGTGACGAGGACGTCGAGCTCCTCCAGCGTGAACTGCGAGTGCCGCGGGTCGTCGCGGGGTGACAGGACGCCGCCGGTGGTGCAGACCTTCAGCACGTCCGCGCCGGCGCGCAGCAACGTCCGGGCGACGCGGCGCATCTCGTCCGGGCCGTCGGCCGTTGCGTCGGGGCGGCCGGGGTGGGGCAGCGACAGCGGAAGGCAGTGGCCCGAAGGCATCCAGCCGTCGCCGTGGCCGCCGGTGGGGCTGATCAGGCCGATCGCGATCTGCAGCCGCGGCCCGGGGATCAGCCCGTCGGCCACGGCCTGCTTGATGCCGAGGTCGGCGCCGGCCGCGTCGCGCACGGTCGTGATGCCGAGCTTGAGCGTGGTCCAGAGGTTGCGGGCGGCCTCGTAGAACTGGTACGAGAACGGCTTCTGCACACGCGGCAGCAACCCGAGGTCCGACACAGTCACGTGCACGTGGCAGTCGAACAAACCGGGCAACAGCGTCGCGCCGGTGCAGTCGACCGAACGGTCGCCGTCGAGGCCGGTGCCGACCTCGACGATCCGGCCGTCCTCCACCACGACGTCGGCCGGGGCGGGGGCGCTGCCGGTGCCGTCGAACACCGAGCCGCCGCTGAACACCGTGCGGGTCATACCGGTTCTCCTGTCTTCACGGGAACACCGGGCCGCGTCACGGCCCGCTCGATGCCGGTGGCCACGGCGAGCACCACGACGTTGGCCGCGAGCCCGATCAGGCCGACGTTCACGGTGCCGGCGAACTTCGTGTCGAAGAACGTCAGCCAGATGACCACGAGCTCGCCGGCGATCAGCCCGGCGAGCACCGGGCCCTTGCCGACCGGCACCTTCTTGAGGAAGCCCAGCAGGTTGGCCGGCGCGAGCTGCACCGAGCCGGAGTAGGTGAGCAGCAGCAGGTTCGCGAGCAAGTCGGGCCGGAAGATGCCGAGCACCAACGCGAGCGCACTCGCGAGGACGACCGTGCCGTGGTTGATCCAGAACTGCCTGCGCTCCCCGCGCACCCGCACGATGTTGCGGGCCACCAGCGACGAGATCCCGATGAGGATACCGGCCGCGGGCACCATCGCGGTGGCCGTGGCCGCCACGACGACCAGCCCCGTGACCCAGCCCGGCAGCGCGTCCTTGCTCAGGGTCAGGAGCACGCCGTTGGGGTCGCTGGTCTTGTCCACCACGAGGATCGCGGCGAACCCGATGATCATCGGCAGCAGCAGGCACAGCTCGTAGATCGGCATCCACGTGTAGTTGCGCCGCAGCACCTTCGGGTCGCGCGCGGCCATCAGCGCGGGCCACGAGTGCGGCAGCGTCATCAGGCCGACGCCGATCGCGCTCACGATCATACTGGTGATGAACCACGTGTGGTCGTTGCTGCCGGCGTGGATGAACAGCTTCTCCGGGTGCAGCTGCTCGATCTTGTGGAACACGCCCGAGACGCCGCCGGCGAAGTGCGCGGGCACCGCGATGATCAGCACCACGAGGACCACGAGCATGATCGCGTCCTTGAAGTACGACGTGGCCGCCACGCCGCGCAGCCCGGCCCACAGCACGAACGCGACGATCAGCACGCTGCCGAGCACCATGCTCAGGTTGCCCGACGCCGCGTCGCCGGTCACGAGCCGCACGATCAGGCCGAGCCCGGTGATCTGCAGCTGCAGGTAGGGCAGCACGAAGATCACGCCGAGCACGGCCGAGAGCGTGCCGAGGAACTTGCTGGAGAAGCGGTCCTCGAGGAAATCGCCCTGCGTGAGGTACCCGCGGTCCTTGCCCATCCGCCACAGGCGTTTGGCCAGGAAGAACAGGACCACGTAGGCGATCGGCACGTACGGCAGCGCGTACATCGCCGCGACGCCGCCGGAGAACGCGAGCCCCGCCATACCGAGGAAGGTGAAGGTGGTGAACACCTCGCCGGCCTGCAGGAACCACATCGTGAGCGCGCCGAACTTGCGGCCGCCGACGGTCCACTCGCTGAGATCCGCCGCGGGCTTGCGCCGCCCGACGAACCCGAGCACGCCGATGAGGACGATGCCGACGAGTGTGAAGGTCAGGATCATCAGTCGTCACCCGCCCCCGCGCGCGCCATCATGCGCTCGCTCAGCAGCAGGGCCGGGGTGAACATGAGGCACCAGAAAGCGCCCCACACCAGCATCTTCGGCAGGCCGAGCCACAGCCCCGTGGAGTTGACGAACGGCAGGAACGGCATGAGGACCAGCGCGATCACCGGGATGATCGGCGGGAGGTGGTAGCTGCGCATGTGATCACGCTGCCAGGACCGCGAGCTGCCGGCACGCCAGCTCGGCGAGCAGGGTCGCGCCGTCGGCGAGCACCGAGTCGTCGAACGCGGCGCGCGGCGAGTGGTTGTTCGGCGCGCCGACCGGATCGTCCGACCGCGACGCGCCGAGGAACACGAACGCGCCCGGCACCTTCCCGAGCACCCGGGAGAAGTCCTCCGACCCGGTCATCGGCGCTTCCAGCAGCTCGAACCGTTCCTCGCCGAAGACCTCACGCACGGTGCCGGCGATGAACTCGTGGCCGGAGTCGTGGTTCACCAGCACGGGGTACTCGGCGTCGTAGGTGATCTCGACGTCCAGGCCGTGCGCGGCGGCGATGCCCTCGCACACGCGCACGACCTGCGCGCGGATGCGCTCACGCACCTCCGGGTCGAACGAGCGCACCGTCGCCTCGAACACCGCGTCGTCCGGGATCACGTTGCGCCGCGTGCCGGCGTGGAAGCTGCCGACGGTGAGCACCACCGGCTCGAACGCGCCGAACGCCCGGGTCATGCGCGTCTGGAGAGCGGTGACCATCTCGCACGCGGCCGGGATGGGGTCACGCGAAGCCTCCGGCGCCGAACCGTGGCCGCCGGCGCCGACCACACGCACCTTCACCGCGTCGGACGCGGCCATGAGCGGCCCGGGCCGGCAGGTGAACAGGCCCCGCGCGTGGCGCGAAGACGAAACGTGCAGCCCGTAGGCGGCATCGACCTGGCGGCCGGACGCGGTGAGCACACCCTCGTCGATCATGTAGCTCGCGCCGTCGCAGCCTTCTTCGCCGGGCTGGAACATGAACACGACGTCGCCGGCCAGCTGGTCGCGGCGGCAGACGAGCAGCTGCGCGGCGCCGACGAGCCCGGCCGTGTGCAGGTCGTGGCCGCAGGCGTGCATGGCGCCGTCGATCTCGGAGGAGAACTCCTCGCCGGAGGCTTCCGTGACGGGCAGCGCGTCCATGTCGCCGCGCAGCAGCACGGTGCCGCCCGGTCCGCCGCCACCGCGCAGCACGGCGGTCACCGACGACAGGTCGCGGCCGAGGCTGATCTCGAGGCCGAGGCCGTCGAGGGCCTGGAGCACCTTTTCCTGGGTGCGGGGCAGGTCGAGACCGATCTCGGGGGTTCGGTGCAGCGATCGGCGGAGCGCGATGAGGTCGGGGCGGAGCGCTGCGGCGTCGGAGCGCAAGGACATGGGTCTCCCTCGCTGGAACATCGACATATGCTGGCCCGAAGATGATGCGAGTGTGGAACGCTCCTGCCGGCCGGATCGCAGGAATCCGCCAAATCGGCGCCGCGCGGACGAAGGATCGGCCATGCTGAGCGAGAGCGACCTCAAACTCCTCGACGCGCTGCAGACCCGGCCGCGCGCGACGTGGGCCGTGCTGGGCCAGGCGCTGGGCATCGGGGCGGTGACGGCCGCGCGGCGTTGGGAGGCGCTGGTGGCGCGCGGGCAGGCCTGGCTCACCGCGTACCCGGGCGGCGAGCTGGTGGCGCAGCTGGCGCTGGCGTTCGTGGAAATCGACTGCGCGCCGGGTTCGGCTTTGGCGGTGGCCCAGCGGCTCGCCGGCGACCCGCACGTGGCGACGGTGGAGTACCTGGCCGGGCACTGCGACCTGCACATCCACCTGGTGGCGCCAACGCTGCGCGCGATCTCCGACTACGTGCTGCACCGGCTGTCGGCGCTGCCGGGCGTCACGGCGACGCGCACGGTGGTGTCGCCGCGCTTGTTCACCGAGGGCAGCCGGTGGCGCGTCCGCGCGATCTCGCCGGGTGAGCGGGAGGCTTTGGTGTCGCCCTCGGCGCGGACGTCCGGACCTTTGCGCTTCGGCGAGCTGGACCGGGCGCTGATCCTGGCTCTCGGGGAGGGCGCGCGGGCGTCGGCCGCTTCGCTGGCGGTGGAGCTGGGCGTGGGCGCGAGCACCGTCCGGCGCCGCCTCGACGCCCTGCTGGCCCGTGGCGCCGTCCGGCTTCGCTGCGAGATCGCGCGGCCCCTGTCCCCCGCGCCCGTCACGGCGATGCTCTGGCTGCGCGTCCCGCCCGACAAGCTCGAGACGACCGCGCGCTCGCTCGCGATGCTGCCGGAGGTACGCATGTGCGCCGCCCTCAGCGGGGCGGCGAACCTGATGCTGGTGGTATGGCTGGGTTCCCAGCACGACCTGCTGCCGCTGGAGGGATCCCTGGCGGCCAAGCTGCCGTGGCTGGAGATCGTCGACCGCGCCGTGACACTGCGCGGGATCAAGCTCATGGGCCACCTGCTCGACGACGAGGGACTCGCCGCCGGCCACCTCCCCCTGGACTTCTGGTCGCCCGTGACGAAAAACCCTTGACCGGTCCGGCGGGTGCGGGGGGATGTGGGAGGGAAGCGCCCGCCGGACCGGCAAGGAACCCGACCCGGCGAGTGGGGGGTGGGTGAAGGAGAGGGAACCTCGCCGAATCGGAGCCTTCTTTTTTGGAGGGGGTCAGCCGGTTTCCGAGGTGGACACCAGGGACACCGGCAACACACCGGAGAACCGCCCGTAACCTGCTACCCTTCCGCCGCCCTCACACCACGGCAGGTCGGCAGCGGTGTCGCGCGCCGCACCGGCCGGATCCTCGCGACCGTCCCGGTCGAAATCCTCGTCGTGGTAAGGGAAATTCATGACTGCTCCTGGGTCTTTCCGTGTTCCGTCAACGCCAAGGGTGCTCGCTCAGAAGCCGGGCGAGGCACCACACCGCGCCGCCGGTCCGGGCGGCGGAAGCGCAGGACCCGGGTTCCCACCCAATGCCGACCCCGTCGGGCCGTGAACTCCGTGTGGCTCGGGGAGATCCGCATCGAAACTCCTTTTCCAGTCTGGTCGGGTCTGCATCGGCCGCCCTTCACCGGGAGACAAGCACCCCAATGCGGCGTTCGTTGCGTTCAACGCACCCAATGCCACATTGGGGTGCACTGGGCCGGGGTGAGCGGGCGGGGCGGGGGCGGCCCGGGTCCCAGCGGTGCCCGAGCGAGGCACCGCACCGGGCCGCCGGTCCCGGGTCATTCCTTGCAGCGCTTGCCCGTGTTGATGCAGGAGACCACGCGGTTCATCTGCGACTGCGTCATGACGTTGGCGAAGTCGTCGTGATCCGAGCGGGGGTTGTGCTTCTCCTCGGGGAACGCGTCCACTTTGTACTGGCCCTTGACCTGCACGTCGTGCGGGATGTTGTAGACCAGGGTGATCTTCAGCTGCGGCACGGCCTTGAAGCCGCGCTTGCAGTTGCCGTTCGCGTCGGAGAAGACGATGTGGGTGCGGTGGTTGGCACTGTCGATGTTCTTGCCGTCCCAGCAGTTCGGGAAGGCGTGGATGCGCTCGACCTTGCTGCCGTTGGGGCAGATCGGGTAGTGGTCGGTCAGCCGGTCCTCGAAGCCGGAGCACGTCCAGCTCGCGCGGGCGTTGGCGGGACCGTTGGCGCCTTCCTTCGCGTCACCGTAGAGCACTCGCAGGAACCGCGGCATCGCCACGACCCGGCGAGCGCCACCGCTGCCGAAGGACAGCGTCGCGGACACCACACGCTGGATTTCGCCGTCGTTGCCGGCGACCTCGTTCTCGCCGTTCACGCCCGGGAGCTCAGCGGCCGCGCCGTTGTCCTGCTTCTGCTTCTGCTCCGTGGCGCTCTCGCCGGCGGCCGGATCGCTGTTGGCGCTGCCGTTGTCGAGGCCTGTGCTGTCAGAGTCCTGCACGGCGCAGCCGGCCAGCGCGGCCGGGTCTTCCGGCTTCGCGCCCTGCGCGGTCATCGTGTCCGAGATCTTCTTGAGCGACTCGGACCGCTTGCCCTTCAACGACTTCAGCACCGCATCGGCGTCCTGCCCGGCCTCGACCTGCTTGTCGGCCTGGTCGACCTGAGAGTCCATCGCGTCGAGCTCGGTGTTGACCGCGTCCATGGCCTCGTCGGGCACGTCGGGCAGCTCGCTCGCCACGTCGGGGCACTCGACCTGCGGCTCGGCGGCGTCCTTGGCCGCGTCGGCGCGGTCGGCGGCCACGTCGTCACCCTCGGCCGGGGCGGCGGCTTCCGAAGACGCCGGGGCTTCCTCCTCCTCGTCGTCGGTGTCGATGCGGACCACCGGCCAGTAGTAGGTGGACTTGTCGCCGTTCTTGCACGTCGTGCCGGCGCGGGCGAGGCTGCGGTTGGTCGAGTCGGCGTTCGTGGAGAGGTTGCCGACGTAGTCGTGCAGGTGCTGGGCACCGTTGCGCACACCCGGCTGCGCGATGAAGTTGTCGGGGTTGAAGTGGCCGTTCTCGTTGCGTCCACAGTCGACCGTGAACGTGCCGCGCGCGCCGCGGTTCTGCGTCCGGCTCACGTTCGAGCCCTTCGGGACCTTGGTGATGTCCAGGAAGAACGACTTGTCGGCCGGGTCGGCGCCGGCGCGGTCGGGCTGGCCGGACGTCGCGTTCACGGCCAGCGCGCCGACCGCGAGGGCCAGGCCGAGCGCACCGGTGACGATCGTGACGCGCTTCGCCGACCGGTGACGGGGATGGTTCCTGGTCATGGTGCTGTGCTCACCTCGTTCGATCCTCCGGGCGCGCCGAACTACGGCCGCGGCCCGGGTGTGAACTACTTGGAGTCGAGACGCTCGGCAGCTCGGATGCGGGGGAATCCGGTGCCGGCACTGGGGAATACGGACGGGAAGGCGAAGTGGTTCAAAAAGAAATCGCCGCGTTATCCGCACGTGATCGGCAGGTCAGCCCCGAAAATCCATAAAGGACAGATTATTTCCCCAGCAGGGAGGGTCAGCGGTCGACGACCACGAGCAGCGTGCCGTCGTCGGCCCGGACCTCGAATCGCGTGATCTGGCCGGCCGGCAGCGACGTGCCGCCCGTCACCTTCAGCGGGCCCGGCGAGCCGGGGATCCCGTAGCCCTTCGCGGGCACGGACCAGCCCGTGACCGTGCGGATGTCGCCGGCTGAGGAGATGGCGAGCAGCTGGTAGTTCATCGGTCCCGCGACCCCGCTCAGCTCGAGGTCCACGGAGCTGCCCCACTCGCGCGGCGTCACGGACACGCGCGCTGTCACGGCCGAAGCGCCCTGACCCGACGACGTGCCGCCACCGGGCGCGGACAGCGAGGAGGACGGCGACGGCGGGACCGAAGTCGGCGCCGCCAGGCTCACGGTGGGACCCGCGGCGTCGGCCGGGCGCACCGCGAGCGTCACGAGCGGACCCGCCACCACGAGCGCGGCCGCGGCCGCCGCGGCGACGAGCCCGATGCGCCGGCGCCGCTTGCGCTTCACCGTCGCCTCGGCCATCAGCGCGCGCAGCACGCGCGGGCCGGGCGCCAGCGTGCGTCCCGGCGTGACCGGTACCGGCGGCTCCGGCCAGTTCTTCTTCACGAGGTCGAGCACGTCGGGCAGCTGGTGGAGCTCGACGAGGTCGAGCTGGCAATGCGGGCAGTCGAGCAGGTGTTCCTCGAACCGCGTGTTGTCGGCTTCACTGAGCACGCCGAGCACGTAGGCGGCAAGGTCGGTGTGCGGGGGTCCGGGCACGGTCACCTCACCCCCGCTCGCGCATGGCCTTCCGCAGGGCGCGGACGGCGTGGTGGATTCGCGATTTGACGGTGCCGGGAGGCACCCCCAGAGTGGCGGCGACCTCGTTCACGGTCCGGTCGGCCAGGTACGTCTGCTGCACCGCCTCCCGATGCTCGGGCGAAAGCCCTTGCAGCGCCTCGTAGAGGATCATGGCCGCCACCGTCTTGTCCGACTCGTCGGACACGAACACGGAGTCGGACTCGATCTCCTCGAGCTCCTGCGGACGGACACTGCGGCTGCGCCAGCCGTCGATGACGATGCGCCGAGCGACGGTGAACAGCCACGCGCGCAGCATCGCCGGCCTCCGGTCGAGCTTGTCGGCGTTGCGCCAAGCCTTGATCAACGTCTCCTGCACCACGTCCTCCGCCCACTGCCGGTCGTGACCGGTCAGGCGCAGCGCGAAGCCCATCAAGGCTCCGCCGAACTCTTGGTACAACGCTTTGGCCAGGTCGTCATGAACTCCGGGGGTTTCGGTTTCATGATCGTCCGTCGGGCTCAGCGTTCGATTGTGCCGTCCCACGCGGGACATCTTTGTGGCAACGACGCCATTTCGTCCAGTACCAAAATCACAGGCTTTGGTCACGAAAGTTTTTTGAACCGTGTCGAACCTGTGTCCGTATCCCCCGTCGAAGACCCCGACAACGCGCCGTTCCCCCGCGACGCACCGCATTCACCATGGGCTTACTGTCCACAGTGGATCAACTGCGCCCTTTTCCCGTCGTTTCCGCGCGACGGCGTGCAGTTCCGCCCCCTGGAGGAAGCCGTGAACCGCTTGTTCCGCACAGCGGCACCCCCCGCTGTGTGCCTGGCCGCATTCACAGTATTGACCGCATGTCAGTCCGGAACCGCTCCCGGTGGCTATCTCCCGAGCCCCGCGGGCCCGATGAGCATGCCGATGCAGATGCCGGCCGACCAGACCGACCCGGCCAAAGCCGAGCTGCGGGCCGCCCGCGCGTTCGACCTCGGAGACGTTGTCGTGGACGGTAGCGGTTTCGCCGCCTACCGCTACGACCGCGACAGCGCGAAGCCCTCGCGTTCGCGCTGCACCGACGAGTGCGCCGAGAAGTGGCTCCCTGTGCGTGCCAGTGGTGATGTGAAACTCACCGGCATCGACCGCGATCTCGTGGGCAGCGTCACTCGCCCCGACGGCACGGATCAGGTCACTCTCGCCGGCTGGCCGCTCTACCGCTACACCGGCGACGAGATGCCGGGGCAGACCGCCGGGCAGGGCACCGGCCGCGCGTGGTTCCCGCTGACGCCCGAGGGCGGCAAGATCGAGACCACCACCGATACCTGGCGGGCCGATGCGTTCCGGATCTGATCGCCTCCGCAAGGCCCTGCGTCTCGTGCTTGTCGTGTTCGCCGCGCTCGTGATGGTGCCGGCCCCCGCGTCGGCCCAGACGGGCGTCGACGCCGGGGACCAGCTGCTGCTCGTGAAGGTGCGCCAGGCCGGGCTGTGGGAGATGCCGGCCGGCACGTGGGCCGAAACCCGCGGCGCGGACCCGAAGGTGCGCGAAGTCGGCGCGGCGATCATGGTCGACCACGGCCGGCTCGACGTGCTCACCCGCCAGCTCGCCGCGAAGCTCGGCGTCGTGCTGCCCGCCGAGCCGTCGGCCCAGCAGATGGGCTGGCTCGACCAACTGCAGAAGGCCCCCACCCCGCAGGACTTCGACCGCCTCTTCGCCAACCTGCTGCGCGCGGCCCACGGTCAGGTGTTCTCCGTGATCGCCCAGGTCCGCGCCGGCACCCGCAACCCCGAGATCCGCGCGTACGCGACCGTCGCGAACCAGGCCGTGCTGCGGCACATGACGCTGCTGGAGAGCACCGGTTACGTGGACTTCTCCGCGCTGCCGTCGAGCGCGGTGGCCGATTCCGCGGCGCCCGCCGGCAGCGCGCTCGACCTCCGGACCTCCGACGTGCTCACCGCCGCACTGCTCTTCGTGCTGGTCGGCGGCGCGACGCTGCTCGGAGTCCGCTACGCGAAGTCCGGCCGCCTGCGCGGCGGCCGGCTCCGTCCGAACTCAGGAGAAACCCATGGTTGACACCGTCCACGAGGCGGTGACCACCCTCGCGCAGCAATCCACCGACCCCGCCGCCCGCGGCATAGCCTCCCTTTCGGCCCGGCTGTCGTACGCGTTCATGTGCCTCGCGCTGTGCTGGGGCGTGCTCACCGCCACCGGCTGGGTACGCTCGGTCACCGGCCGCAAGGCCCTGCGCAGCGGCCACTTGATGCTCTCGACGCTCGCGCTCGCGTTCGGCTGCCTGCACGCGCTGGGGTTCCTCTACCTCACCGTGAACCCGTTCTCACTGGCGTACATCTCGATCCCGTTCATGCCGGGCACACTCGCGCGGCACACGTTCGGCATCGTCGGGCTGGAGCTGATGCTGGCCATCGCGCTCACCGCCTGCGTGCAGCGCTGGACGTCGTACCGGCGTTGGCTTTGGCTGCACCGGCTGGCGTACCCGGCCGTCGCGCTTACCGCGCTGCACGCGTTCCTGGGCGCGATCGCCAACGGTCACCTCGCCGCGATGTGGCTCGTCGGCATCACCCTGCTCGTCCCCCCGGTCACGCTGGCGCTGCTGCGGTTCCTGCCGCCGCGGACGCTCGAGCGGATCGGGCTCGTCGAGGAGCAGGTGGCGTGAAACTCCCCGGCAGCGGGCCGCGCGTGAGTGTCGACAACGACCGGTGCGAGCTCTACGGAATCTGTGCGATGGAGGCCCCCGGCCTTTTCGACCTCGGCCGGGACGGGCGCCTGCGCTTCCGCAAGCGCCTGCTCGAGCCCGAAGACATGACCCAAGCGATCGCCGCGGCCCGGGTGTGCCCGATGCAGGCGGTCGTGCTGAGAGGGGAACTTGATGGCTGACGGCGACCGGATCGTCATCGTCGGCGCAGGTGTCGCCGGCCTGCGTGCGGCGGAACGACTGCGTGAGCTCGGTTTCGACGGCGAGATCGTGGTGGTGGGCGACGAGGCCCGCCGCCCGTACCACCGGCCGATGATCTCGAAGCAGCTCGTGATGGGAGCGGCGCGACCGCCGGACACCACGCTGCGTGCCTACGGCGACCTCGACGTCCACTGGCGGCTCGGCACGCGCGCGACCCACCTCGACACCGTCGAGCGCGTCGTGCACCTGCCCGGCGGTGAATCGCTTTGGTACGACGGGCTCGTGCTGGCCACCGGCGTCGTGCCGCGGCACCTGCCCGGCTCGCCGCGCCACGACCCGCGCGTGCGGGTGCTGCGCACGATCGACGACGCGCTGGCCGTGCGGCACTGCCTGCACGCGAGCAACAAGCCGGCTGTGGTGATCGGCGGCGGCCTGATCGGCAACGAGTTCGCGGCGAGCATGCGCCACCTCGGCCGCGACGTCACGCTCGTCGGCCACGCGAAGGCACCGCTGCACCGCTTCGGCAGCCGGATCTCCGACGCGGTGGTGAAGCTGCACAAGGAGCACCGGACGAAGCTGGCGATGGGCTCGGAGGTGCGGCACTGGATCAGCACCGACGACACCATCGGGCTGCACCTGACGAACAACAAGCTGCTCGTTGCCAGCTGCGTGGTGCTCGCGATCGGCAGCGTCCCCGCGGTCGACTACCTGCGCGGCTCGGGCCTCGACGTCGAGGACGGTGTCCTGTGCGAGCCGACGCTGTTCGCCGAGGGCGCCGACGACGTGGTGGTGGCGGGTGACCTCGCGCGCTGGCCCAACCTGCGCTTCGACGAGGTGCCGCGCCGCGTCGAGCACTGGATCAACGCCGTGGAGTCGGCGCGCGCGGCCGCGGAGAACCTGATCGCGGGCCGGTCGGCGGCCACGCCGTTCGCGCCGCTGCCGCGGGCGTGGTCGACGCTCTACGACGTGCGGCTGCAGATGGCGGGCATGCCGTCGCTCGGCGAGGACACCGTGTCGCTCGCCGACGGCATCACCGGGTTCATCCGTGCGGGGCAGCTCGTAGGCATCACGGCGTGGGACAAGCCGCGCGCGATGCTCGACTGGACGGCCGAGCTCGACCGGCGGCTGCCGGTGCCGGAGTACACGCCGTCCTTGGCCGCACCCGAGCCCGTCGAGACCTGGCCCGACGAGCAGTTCGACACCGATGAGCGGTTCTACCCCGATGAGCGGTTCGACACGCAGGAGTTCTACGCGCAGTTCGCCGACGAGTTCGACGCCGCGCAGGACTTCGCGCGGTGAGAGCCGGGGGTGGCCGCGCGCGGCGGCCGCCCCCTTCCACCGGTCACCACACCGTCCCAGCGGCTGGGCGGTGTGGTGACCGGCCCACGGTTTTTTGACCCGGCTACAGCCGTTCGACGATGGTGACGTTGGCGGTGCCGCCGCCTTCGCACATCGTCTGCAGGCCGAACCGCGCGTCACGGCGTTCGAGCTCGTGCAGGAGCGTGGCGAACAGTTTCGTGCCCGACGCGCCGATCGGGTGGCCGAGCGCGATGGCGCCGCCGTTCACGTTCACGCGGTCCGGATCCGCGCCGGTCTCGTCGAGCCACGCGAGCACAACGCTGGCGAACGCCTCGTTGACCTCGAAAAGGTCGATCTCACCGATCGTGAGGCCGGTCTTGCGCAGCGCGTGCGCGGTCGCGGGGATCGGTCCGGTGAGCATCCAGACCGGATCGGCGGCCCGCACCGACAAGTGGTGAATTCGTGCTTTGGGCTTGATCTTGTGCTCGTTGACGAACCCGGCCGAGGCCAGCAGCGTCGCGCTCGCGCCGTCGGAGAGCTGGCTGGAGACGGCGGCGGTGATGCGGGAACCTTCGGAAAGTGGCTTCAGCGAGGCCATCTTCGCGAGGCTGGTGTCGCGGCGGGGACCTTCGTCCACGCGGAAGTCACCGTAGGCCACGAGTTCGGCGTCGAAGCGCCCTTCGTCGATGGCGGCGGCCGCGCGTTCGTGGCTGCGCAGCGCGAACTCCTCCAGCTGCGCGCGCGAGAGGTCCCAGTGGCGCGCGATGAGGTCGGCGCTGCGGAACTGCGAGACCTCCTCGGCGCCGTAGCGCTCCTGCCAGCCTTTCGAGCCCGAGAACGGGTCGGGGAACCCCAGCTCGCGCCCGGCGAGCATCGCCGAGCCGATCGGCACGGCCGACATGTTCTGCACCCCGCCCGCGAGCACGAGGTCGGCGGTGCCGCTGAGCACCGCCTGCGCCGCGAAGTGCACGGCCTGCTGGCTCGAACCGCACTGGCGGTCGACCGTCACTCCCGGCACGTGGTCGGGGAACCCGGCGGCGAGCCACGCGGTGCGCGCGAGGTTGCCGGCCTGCGGCCCGAGCGTGTCGACGCAGCCGAGGATCACGTCGTCGACCAGTGCGGGGTCCACGCCTGTGCGATCGACGACTGCTTTGATCACGTGCGCGCCGAGGTCGGCCGGGTGCACGGCGGCGAGCGCGCCGCCGCGCCGGCCGACGGGCGTGCGCACGGCGTCGAGCACGTAGGCCTCAGCCACGGCGCCTCCGTTTCGCGATGCCGTCGAGCAGGATGCCGAGGTACTGGTCGGCGACGTCGTGGGCGCTCAGCGCGCCTTCGGGGTTGTACCAGCGCACGGCGACCCACACCGTGTCGCGGATGAAGCGGTAGACGAGCTCCACGTCGAGGTCGGGGCGGAAGACGCCGGCCTCGACGCCGTCGGTGAGGATGCCGTTCCAGAGCTTGCGGAACTCGGCGTTGCGGTCGTTGAGGTACGCGAATCGCGGCAGCTGCATGAGGTGCTGGGCTTCGTTCTGGTAGATCGCGACCTCGGCGGGACGCCGGTGGATCGAGTCGAACGAGGCGACGACCACGGCTTCCAGCGTCTCGCGCGGGCCTTTTCGCTCCGCGACGATCTCCGCGTAGGCCCCGAACAGCTCGTCGAGGAAGCCGGACAGGATCTCGTCGGCCATCGACTCCTTCGAGTCGAAGTGGTGGTAGAGGCTGCCGGACAGGATGCCCGCGGCGTCGGCGATGTCGCGGACCGTGGTGGACACGTACCCGCGCTCGGCGAACAGCTTCGCGGCGAGCGCGAGCAGCTCGGCTCGCCGGGATCCGGGGGCGTTCTTCACTCGTTCCACCTCACGCGTGCTGGGCACTGACCGACACCACCTCGCCGGTGAGGTACGAGGCGTACTCACTGGCCAGGAACACCATCACATTCGCCACCTCCCACGGCTGCGCCGCCCTCCCCGAGATCTCACGCGCGGCGAGCTCGGCGAGCAGCTCGTCGCTCGTCACCTTCGCGAGGTTGGCGTGCATCGCGAGGCTGGGCGCGACGGCGTTCACGCGCACGTCGTACGGCGCGGCGTCCACGGCGGCACAGCGCGTCAGGGCCATCACGCCGGCTTTGGCGGCGGCGTAGTGGGCCTGGCCCTCCTGTGCGCGCCAGCCGAGCACACTCGCGTTGTTCACGATGGCGCCGCCGGTTTTCTGCACCGCGAACCGGCGCAGGGCCGCCCGGGTGGCGCGGAAGGTGCCGGTGAGCGTCACGTCGAGCACGCGGGACCACTCGTCGTCGGACATGTCGAGCAGGGAGCAGGTGCCGCCGAGGCCGGCGTTGTTGACGAGCACGTCGAGGCGGCCGTAGTGCTCGACGGCCGCGTCGATGAGGTGCTGGACGTCTTCTTCGCGGGTGACGTCGCAGAGCACGCCGGGGACGCCGAGGTCTTGCGCGGTCTCCTTGAGGCGGCGTTCGTGGCGGTCGCTGATGAGGACGTTCGCGCCTTCTTCGAGACAGCGTTTCGCGGCGGCCGAGCCGATGCCCGTGCCGGCGGCCGCGGTGACCACGACGACCTTGTCCTTGAGCAGGTTGTTGCCGCTGGGGTACTTCGGGACGGTGATCACGGCCGGGCCTCCCGGGGCAGGCCGAGCACGCGCTCGGCGATCACGGTGCGCTGGATCTCGTCGGAGCCGCCGTAGATCGTGTCGGCGCGGGAGAAGAGGAACAAGCGTTGCCAGCGGTCTTCGGTCGCGACCAGGCCCGCGGCGCCGCGCACGAGCATGGCCAGCTCGCCCAGCTTGCGGTGCCAGCCGGCCCAGACCAGCTTCGCGACGGAGGCGGCGCCGGGTCCGTCGGGTGCGCGCAGGGCGTGCGCGTGCATGACCTCGAGGCCCACCCACGCCCGGGCGATGGCCTCGGCGACGTGCGGATCCGTTGCCACGCCGGACGTTTCGGCGAGTTCCGTGATCGCCCCCAGCTCCCGCCGGAATCCGACCTGCTGACCGAGTGTGGCGACGCCCCGTTCGAACCCGAGCACGCCCATCGCGACCCGCCAGCCGTCGCCGGGCGCGCCGACCACGAGATCCTTGGCGGTGCGGGCTTCGGTGAAGAAGACCTCGTTGAACTCGGCGGTGCCGGTGAGCTGGCGGATCGGCCGGACTTCCACGCCGTCCTGGTGCATCGGGATGAGCAAGAAGGACAACCCGTGGTGGCGCTTGCTGTCCGGCTCGGTGCGGACGAGCGCGAAGCACCAATCGGCGACGTGGGCCAGCGACGTCCAGACTTTCTGGCCGGTGATCACCCACTCGTCGTTGCGGACTCGCGCTTTCGTGGCGACCGCGGCGAGATCGGACCCGGCGCCGGGTTCGGAGTAGCCCTGGCACCACAGCTCGTCGACCGCGAGGATCTTCGGCAGGAACCGGCGTTGCTGGGCTTCGGTGCCGAACGCGATGAGCGCCGGCCCCAGCAGCTCCTGCCCGAGGTGACCCACCCGCGCGGGCGCGTCGGCGCGGGCGTACTCCTCGTGGAACGCGACCTGCTGCTCGATCGTCGCGCCGCGCCCGCCGTGCGCTGGGGGCCAGCCCAACCCGTTCCACCCGGCGGCGCCGAGTTTCCGTTCCCAGGCCCGGCGTTCCTCGAACGCTTCATGCTCGCGGCCCGGCCCGCCGAGACCCTTGAGCGCGGGGTCGAGGTGCTCAGCCAGCCAGGAACGGATCTGCGTCCGGAACTCGTCCACCGCGTTCTCCTCTCTGGCCCCGGGGCTCGTCCGTAGGTTACCCTACCAAGCACTTGCTAGGGAGGTCTGCGATGACGCTGCCGCTGACCGTTCCCGCAGCGCTCGACGCGGCCGCGGAGCGGGACCCCACGGGCGAAGCCGTGGCCGACGGCGACGTCCGGCTGACGTGGGCCGCCCTGCGCTCACGCGTGCGGGCTTTCGCGGGCTTCCTGTCTTCGCACGGCGTGGGCACCGGCGCGCGCGTCGCGGTGTGCTCCCCCAACACGTGGCACTGGGTCGTGGCGGGCCTGGGCATTCTCTACGCGGGCGCGACACTCGTTCCGGTGAGCACGCGTTTCACCGCGCGGGAAACCCTGGATGTGCTCATGCGGGCGCGGGTCTCGGGTTTGGTGATCACGGGCCGGTTCCTGGGGACTTCACGGCTGGCTGCGTTGAATTCCTTGCCACCGCTGGTGGTGCGCGTGCCGGTCGAAGTCGCGGAGCCTCCGGTGCCGGGCGTCGCCGAATGGTCCGATGTGGACGGTTCTTTCGGATCGGCAGCGGTGACCCCGGACGACGTCAGCGACATCCTCTTCACCTCCGGCACCACCGGTCCCAGCAAGGGCGCAATGAGCGCCCACCGTCAGGCGCTCGGGGTCGCGGCCGCTTGGGCGTCGTGTGCCGGGTTGTCTTCTGGGGACCGCTACCTGGTGGTGAACCCGTTCTTCCACAGTTTCGGTTACAAGGCAGGCATCCTGGCCTGCGTCCTCACGGGGGCCACGATCGTTCCGCAGCGCGTCTTCGACGCTTCCTCGACGTTGCGCTTGATCGAGCAGGAACGCATCACCGTGCTGCCCGGCGCCCCGACCGTCTACCGGATGCTGCTCGACGCCCCGGACCGTTCACACCGGGACCTGTCCACTTTGCGCCTGGCCGTCACGGGCGCGGCGTCGGTTCCGGCACCTCTTGTGGCCCGCATGCACTCCGACCTGGGCTTCGACACGGTGCTGACGGCCTACGGCCTGACCGAAGCCGTCGTCGCCACCATGAGCAGCCCGACCGATTCCCTAGACGTCGTCTCCCACTTCTCCGGCCGCCCCACCGCAGGCTTCGAAATCCGCCTCGGCGACCACGACGAGATCCTCCTCCGCGGCCCCAACGTCATGCTCGGCTACCTCGACGACCCGGCCGCCACCGCGTCCGCAATCGACCCCGCCGGCTGGCTCCACACCGGCGACGTGGGGTCCTTGTCCCCCGACGGCCACCTCCTCATCACCGACCGCCTCAAGGACATCTACGTCAGCGGCGGTTTCAACGTCTACCCCGCCGAAGTCGAGCAGGTGCTTGCCGCCCACCCCGCCATCGCCGACTCCGCCGTCGTCGGCCTCCCCGACCCCCGTCTGGGCGAAGTGGGCCGCGCCTACATCGTCCCCCGCCCGGGCGCCGGTCTGACCGCCGAGGCTGTTTTGGCTTACTGCAAGGAGAATGTGGCCAACTACAAGGTGCCGCGCTCAGTCGAGTTCGTCCCTGCTCTCCCCCGCAACCCGTCGGGGAAAGTCCTCAAACGCCTTCTCCGCGAGACCCCCATGCCCGACGCCGTCGACAAAGCGACCGCCACCAAGACCCCACCGCAGGAGCGCCCACATGCCTGACTTCCTGGACGTGGCGGCCTCACCATCACCGCCACGCCGCGCGGACCCGACCGCATCCAGCCGCAGCGCGGGCATGCGTGAACTGCCGCACGACCACCGCGGCCCAGTCGCCTCCCTGAATCGGCCCGCGCTGGAACCCCGACGAGCGCACCGATGCCTGAAGTCCCCCGCGAACGCTGCGGCCCCATCACACTCGTCATCACGGACCGGCCCGACCACCGCAACGGGCGAGAACCCACCGACGCCTGAAGTCGAGCACGAACGCCGCGGCCCGACCGCCATTCTCACCGCGAACCGGCCCGACCACCGCAACCGGACAAAACACACCGATGCCTGAAGTCGAGCACGAATGGCATGACCCGACCGCCATTCTCACCGTCAACCGGCCGGAGCACCGCAACCGGGGAGAACACACCGATGCCTGAAGTCCTCTATGAGCGCCGCGGCCCGACCGCCGTCGTGACCATGAACCGGCCGGAGTACCGCAACGCCCAGAACTCCGCGATGACCTACGCCCTCGACGATGCCTTCACCCGCGCCGTCGAGGACTCCGAGGTGAAGGTCATCGTCCTGGCCGGCGCGGGCAAGCACTTCTCCGCCGGCCACGACATCGGCTCCCCCGGCCGTGACGCCGACGTGTCGTTCCCCCGCCGCGCCGTCACCTGGTGGGACCACGTCGATGCCCCCGGCGCCGACCAGCGCTTCGCGCGTGAATCGGAGGTCTACCTCGGCATGTGCCGCCGTTGGCGGGACCTGCCGAAGCCCACCATCGCCGCCGTCCAGGGCGCCTGCATCGCCGGCGCCCTCATGCTCGCCTGGACGTGCGACCTCATCGTCGCCTCCGACGACGCCTTCTTCGCCGACCCCGTGGTACGCATGGGAATTCCCGGTGTCGAGTACTTCGCCCACCCCTGGGTACTGGGCCCGCGCGCCGCCAAGGAAGTCCTCTTCACCGGCGCGCGCTTCTCCGCCGACCAGGCACTGGCGTGGGGCATGGTGAACCGCGTCGTCCCCCGCGACGCCCTGGAATCGGAGACCCTTTCACTGGCCGCGCAGATCGCCGAGATGCCCCGTTTCGGACTCGCGCTCGCCAAAAAAGCCGTCAACCAAGCCGAAGACCTCATGGGCCTGCGCAACGGCATGGACTCCGCGTTCGCCCTCCACCACCTCGCCCACGCCCACAACGCCGAAGCCTCCGGCGACTCCCTCGGCGGCCACACCGCCCGCTCCATGCGCGACCCCGCACCGCCAACGCCCCATCCAGAGCCGACCACCGCCGCCCACCACGCCACGGACCGCCACGCCTCGGGCGTCCCCAGTCCCGAACCCGCCGACCACCTCACAAATCAGGGCAGCACAAGCAACATCAGTCCCGCGTCCGCCGACCACGCGACAGATCACGGCACCACAAGCAACAGCAGCCCCGCACCCGGCGACCACCCGACCTCAGCCCTCGATAGCGCAGAACCCGCCGGCCACCCCACGGATCGCCGCAACCCAAGTAACACCAACCCCGAACCCTCTGGCTGCCCCACAGATCACCGCACCGCAAGCAACACCGGTCCCGCATCCGCCGGCCACCCCGTAATCCGCAGCAACTCGGTCCGTTCCGGACCCGAGCCTGCCGGCGGTGCGGCCGAAAGCGGAGCGTGAGCCCGGTGGATCTCGAACTAGGTCCTGCCGCCGAGGCATTCCGCGACGAGGCCCGCGAGTGGCTGGCCACCCACGTGCCCCGCGAGGCTTTGCCCTCGTTCGACACCGCCGAGGGCTTCGCAGCACACCGCGCGTGGGAAGAGAAGCTCGCCGACGCCCGGTGGTCCGTCGTCTCTTGGCCCCACGAGTTCGGCGGCCGCGACGCGAGCCTCCTCGAGTGGGTCCTGTTCGAGGAGGAGTACTACGCCGCCGGCGCACCCGCAAGGGTGAACCAGAACGGCATCTTCATGCTCGCCCCCACTCTCTTCTCCCACGGCACCCCGGAGCAGCTCGCCCGGATCCTGCCCAGAATGGCGCGCTCACAAGAAGTGTGGGCGCAGGCGTGGTCCGAACCGGAAGCAGGCAGCGACCTCGCCTCCCTGCGTAGCACGGCCACCCGCACCGACGGCGGCTGGCTCCTCAACGGCCAGAAGACCTGGAGCTCCCGCGCGGCCTTCGCGGACCGGGCCTTCGGCCTGTTCCGCAGCGAACCCGGCTCGGCGCGCCACCGCAGCCTCACCTACCTGATGGCCGACCTGCGCGCGCCCGGCGTCACCGTGCGCCCCATCCCCCAGCTCGACGGCGAGCCCGGCTTCGCCGAGATTTTCTTCGACGACGCCTTCGTCCCGGACGCCGACATCATCGGCACCCCCGGCGACGGCTGGCGCGTCGCCATGACCACCGCCGCCAACGAACGCGGCCTCTCCCTCCGCAGTCCCGGCCGCTTCCTCGCCGCCGCGCGACGTCTGGCCGACCTGTGGTCCACGTCGGGCCGCCCCGACGCCACGGCCGCCCGCGTCGCCGACGCCTGGATCGGCGCCCGCGCTTACCAGCTCCACACGTTCGCGACCGTCACCCGCCACGCCGACGGCACCCCACCCGGCCCGGAAGCCAGCGTCACCAAGCTCTTCTGGTCACACCTCGACCTCTCCCTCCACGAAACGGCTCTCGACCTCCTCGGCCCGTCCGCCGAACTCCGCGGTCCCTGGCCCGACGGCTGGCTCTTCTCCCTCGCCGGCCCCCTCTACGGCGGCACCGACCAGATCCAGCGCGGCATCATCGCCGAGCGCCTGCTCGGCCTCCCGAGAGGAGACCGATGAGGTTCACCCTCTCCCCCGACCACCGCGACTACGCCACCTCCCTCACGGCCCTGCTCAACACCCTCGACTGCGACGCCGCCACCCGCGCCTGGTCCACCGGCAACCCCAGCCCGGGCCTGAAGATCTGGCGCCGCCTCGCCGACCAGGGCGTCCAATCCCTCACCATCCCCACCCACCACGGCGGGCTAGCCACGGGCGCACTTCCGCCCAGCGATCGCACTTCAGCCACCAGCGCTCCTCGGCCCAGCGATCGCGCTTCAGCCGCCGACGACCGTCCCGCCGGCCACGTCGCTTCAACCGCCCACAGCCACTCGACCGACGATCGCGCTTCAGCCACCGACAGCCGTTCAGCCGACGATGTCGCCTCGCGCGCCGCTCGCTCCTCGGCAACCGACCACGGTTCGGCCAGCGCCGTCGCTTCGTTCAACCTCAGCGATTCAGCCCGCGACAACGGTTCACCCGGCAATCTCACCTCGACCCGCGACGGCGGATCAGCCGATGATCACACTCCAGCCAATGTCGGCGACTCAGGCGCCAACGCCGTGGATACCGTCGTCGCCTTCGAGGTGCTCGGCCGCTTCTGCCCGCCCGGCCCGTGGACCGACGCCGCGGTACTGCCGCTGCTGCTCGACCACGGCGTGCTGGCCTCCGTGGCCACCGGCGAAACCCTCGTATCGCTCTCCTTCCCTCCCTACGTTCCCTATGCCCTCGACGCCGACATCGCCGACGCCCGCTACCTCGTCGACGGCACCCGCCTCCGCCGCTTCACACCCGGCGATGCCCTCTCCTCTCTCGACGCATCACGCCGCCTGTTCGAGCCCGTGCCCGGCGCCGACGTCGGCCCCGCGCTCGCACCGGCGGGCGCGTTCGACCTCGGAGCCCTTCTCACCGCAGCCCAGCTCCTCGGCGCCGGCCGGTGGCTTCTCGAAGCCTCGGTCACCCACGCCCTCACCCGCCGCCAGTTCGGCCGCGCGATCGGCAGCTACCAAGCCGTGCAGCACCTCCTCGCCGACGTCGCCACGGCCCTCGAACTCGCGACACCCCTCCTCTACGGCGCCGCGGTCACCGGCGAACCCGCCGACGTCTCCGCCGCCAAGACCGCCTGCGGCGACGCCGCACACCTCGCCGCCCGGACGGCCCTCCAGGTCCACGGCGCCGTCGGCTACACCGCCGAACACCCGCTCGGCCTGCGCCTCACGCGCGTCCGCGCCCTCGTCGGCGCCTGGGGCACCCCAGCCGAACACCGCCGACGTGTCCTGGCGGCGATCGCGCCGTGACATTCACGCCCGAGCAGGAGGACCTCCGTGCCAGCGTCCGCAAGCTCCTCGACCGTGAGACCGAGCCGTGGCCCGCCCTGTGCGCTCAGGTCGGCGTCGCCGCCCTCACGGTGCCCAAGCGGTTCGGCGGGTTCGCCACCGAACCGGCGACCCAGCCGGCCGATCCGGCCGACCCAACTCACCGCGCCTGCCCGATCCGCCCGTCCAGTTCCACCGACTCGGCCGACCCAGCCCATCCGGACCAGTCCATCGGCCTCACCGAGGTGCAGATCGTCGCGGAAGAGCTCGGCCGCAACCTCACCGACGTGCCGTTCCTCGGTTCCTCCGTCCTCGCCGTCACCTCCCTTCTCGCCACCACCAACACCAACGCCACCAACACCGAGGCCCCGGCCCTGGCCCGCCTGCTCCCGGCCTTGGCCGAGGGCACCGTCGGCGCTCTCGCCTGGACCTCCGACGGTCGCTGGGACCCGCTGCAGCCCGCCTTCACCGCCGACGTGTCCATAGTGGACGGAACCGCGCACTACGTCCTCGACGCCACCGGCGCCGACGTCCTCCTGGCCGCCGCCAGGACCCCGGACGGCCCCGCCCTCTTCGAGGTCGATCCCGCACACCCCGGCGTCCGCTGCGAACCCGTGCCGACGATGGACGAGACTCGCCACCTCGCCACCGTGACCCTCGACCGAGTCCGCGCGCGTCCGCTAGGACGCGTCGACCTCGCACGGGTCCGCGACGTCGCCTGCGCCGTACTGGCCGCCGAACAGGTAGGGGCAGCGTCACGGGCGCTGGAGCTGACCGTGGAGTACACGCGCCACCGGGTGCAGTTCGGCCGCCCGATCGGGAGCTTCCAGGCGCTCAAGCACCGGATGGCCGACCTCCACGTGCTGGTAGAGACCTCCCGCTCCGCCGCCTACGCCGCGCCGGCGTCATCCCGGCTCGCGGCGGTGGCGAAGGTGCACTGCAGCGAGGTGTTCGCCGAGGTCGCCGCCGAGATGATCCAGCTGCACGGCGGCATCGCCATCACCTGGGACCATCCCGCGCACCGGTACTTCAAACGAGCACACGCGGCCGCGCAGCTGTTCGGCGCACCCCATCACCACCTTTCGCGCGTCCACCCCTAGCGGGGTGGGGCCACCCCCCGCACGGGTTCTGGGGTCTGCCGGGTTCTGCTCGGCCGGCTTCCCCGAAAAACTCGACGAGGTGACCACAGACAATCTCGTCCTCCCGGCCGCGGCCGGTCCCGGCAGCGACTTCGCCCGCCTCTCCCGCCGCATCACCGACGCAGGGCTGCTCGCGCGGCGCCCCGGCTACTACACGGCCAGGATCGCCGTGGTGACCACGCTGTTCGCCGGCGGCTGGCTCGCCTTCGCGCTCCTCGGGGACTCGTGGTGGCAGCTCGCCGTCGCCGCGTTCCAGGCCTTCATGTTCGGCCAGATCGCCCTGCTCTCCCACGATCTTGCCCACCGCCAGGTGTTCCGCACGCGACGCCCGTCCGAAGCCGCCGGACTCCTCGCGGGCAACCTGGGCGTGGGTATGAGCTACGGCTGGTGGATGGACAAGCACACCCGCCACCACGCGAACCCCAACCACGAGGAGCTGGATCCCGACGTCGACCCCGACATCCTCGTGTGGTCGCAAGACCAGGCCCGCGCCAGCCGCGGCGTGCCCCGGTTCATCGGGCGGCACCAGGCGTTCCTGTTCTTCCCGCTGCTCACACTCGAAGGCCTGAACCTGCACTGGTCCGGCATCCGCGCGGTCGCCCGACCCGGCCTGCGCCGCCGTGCCCTCGAGGCCACTTTCCTGGCGCTGCACTTCGCGGCCTACCTCACCGCGTTGTTCGTGGTCCTCCCGCCGGGACTGGCCCTGCTCTTCTTCGCCGTCCACCAGGGACTGTGGGGTGTCTACATGGGATCGATCTTCGCGCCGAACCACAAGGGCATGCCGACGCTGACCGGCCGCCCCCAGCTCGACTTCCTCCGCAAGCAGGTACTCACGTCGCGCAACGTCCGTGGTGGCACCGTCGTGGACGTCGCCCTCGGCGGCCTCAACTACCAGATCGAGCACCACCTCTTCCCGAGCATGCCGTCGGTGCACTTGCGACGCGCGCAGCCGATCGTGCAGGGCTACTGCGCCGAGCTCGGCATTCCCTACCTGCAGACGAGCCTCGTGGAGTCCTACCGGCAGGCGCTGACCCACCTCCACGAAGCTGGGGCTCCTCTCAGGAAGCGTTCGTAGACTCGGGGGCATGCTCAGGAAAACTGTCTCGGCACTCGGTGACCTCCCGGTGGCCTTCGGCGCGAAGGCCACCGGCGCGCGTGCCGAGAGGATGCGCCGCTCGCCGCAGTACGCCGACGGCGTGTTCCACAATGCCTCACCCACGCGCTCGACCCCTTCGCCCTCGGCCGCCGGCGGCATCCTGCGCGAGCTGCTCTTCGGCGACGACCGCGACCGCCGCAAGCCCACCGGGGAGATCCCGCTCGTGGCCGACGCCGCCGCCGACTCCGCCGAAGGCCTGTTCCTCACCTGGTACGGCCACGCCTCGACGCTCGTCGAGATCGACGGCGCCCGCGTGCTGTGCGATCCGGTGTGGAGCGACCGCGTGTCGCCCGCCGCTTTCGCAGGCCCGCGCCGCCTGCACGCCACGCCGGTGCCGCTGGACGCGGTCGGCCGCGTCGACGCGATCGTGATCTCGCACGACCATTACGACCACCTCGACCTCGCCACCGTGCGCGCCCTGCTCGAGGCGCACGACGCGCCGTTCCTCGTGCCACTGGGGGTCGGCGCGCATCTGGAGCGGTGGCACGTGCCGGCTTCCCGGATCGTGGAGCTCGACTGGCACGAAGAAGCCGAGGTCGCCGGCATCCGGTTCGTGGCAACGCCGGCCCAGCACTTCTCCGGCCGCGGCATCGGCAACGACAGCACCCTGTGGACGTCGTGGGTGATCTCCGGGCCTCAGCACAAGGTGTTCTACAGCGGGGACACCGGCTACTTCGACGGCTTCGCCAAGATCGGCGAGGAGTACGGCCCGTTCGACGCCACGCTCATCCAGGTCGGTGCGTACGCCCCGCGCTGGCCGGACATCCACATGACGCCCGAAGAGGGCATCGCCGCGCACATCGACGTTCGCGGCGGGCTGCTCGTGCCCGTGCACTGGGCGACGTTCTCCCTCGCCATGCACCCCTGGGGCGAGCCCGCGGACCGCGTGTGGCGCGAGGCCAAGGCGAACGACCTCGCCCTCGCCGTGCCGAAGCCTGGCCAGCGGATCGACGTCGCGAACCCGCCCGCCGTGGACGGTTGGTGGCAGACCCTGGGGTGACGCCCTGGGTCTTCGCTCGCCGTCCGTGAGGCGGCGCTCCGGTCTCCAGTGGGAACGAGCTTGGTTGCGCGCCGCCGAATCGACTTCTGCTGGGTACATCGCTGATCCGTTCTCATGTGAATGTGTCGGTGTCCTGCTCGAGATGTGCTGCTCGAGTGCAGAAATTGTTGCCGCTGAAGGATTTCCGCGCCGATGAGGACGGCGCGGAGTCGCACCGCGTCCGGCTGCTTTGATGAATCCGAGGTTAGCGCGCTCCAGGCGGCGATTGCCGCCCTTCACCCGAGTGACCACCCGATCGTGCGAACATGTGTTCGAATCGATGGCATCGGCGAATCACCGTGGGCATGATGGAACGGTGCTGCTCCAGTGATCCTTACTCGTCACCCATGCCTGGGCGCCCACCTGCTGTAGATCCCGCGTCGGCAAGCCGCTCCTGCAGCCTCGCGTGCCGGAACTGATACACCTCGCCAACCTGACGCAACACCCCGCGCCGGTGCGCGTCGGCGAGGAAAGCCATGAATCCCCACGGAATCCGGCCCCGCGACGCCAGCCAGAGCCGGGTAAACGCGAACGCGCCCCAGGCCCGGGCCAAACACACACTCACTCCGACCGAAAGGCCGAACAGACCGCCACCTGCCACCGCCTGCACCGCGCTGGTCGCGGGCAGGAACACCTGTCCACCGATGACCGCGCCGGCGATTCCGTAGGCGGCACCACCCAGGTTCGCCACGAGGTACCGACCCAGCAGCCCGGCGGCCACCCCACCCGCCAGGCCGAGCACCACGTCGTAGTGCCCGTTCAGCACTTCGACGGTGGACTCGGCGGGGGTGAGAGCCAGTGCCAAACCGTAGAAGAGACCCAGGGAGACCATGAATGACAACGTGAACGAGAGAGCCGCAGCACGATCGTGGCGCAGCACGGTCTCCGGACTGGACACCCGATTCGCGTCGAGCGGCGCGCCCAGCCAGACGTGCACGCCGATGGCCAGGCCGAACACAAGCGCGAGAAGGCTGATCACCCAGCCCGGGAGCGACCAGCCGAGGCCGAGGCAGACGCCGATCACGGCGCCCACCGCGAACCGGCGGGCGAAGCGGCCGGCGGTGCCGGCGAACCTCGGTTCCACTCGCAACGGTCCTGGCCGGCGCCCGACGCTGTGCGTGACACAGCCCGCGATCGCGAAGGAGCCTCCGTAGATCGCCCCGATCACCGGGCCGGCGGCCAGCCAGCCGGTGAGGGCGAACAGCACTGCGGGCGGCAGGCCGAGGTACAGACCGACGACGAGCCTCGGCACGGCGCGGTCGAGCTGCCACCAGGCGAGGTCGCGGGTGCGTTCGCGCTCGAGCTGCCGCGCGAGGAAGGTGAGCCAGCGCTCGGCCTCCGCGGGGTCGTAGTCGCGCGGCCGGTGTGGGCGGGCGAGCTGAGCGGGAGGTGCGGGTTTGCGGGTGTAGACGGCAGGGAGGTACGCGTCGAGGAGGTGTCGTTCGACGGATGCGCGGTCCGGGAATCGCGCGGGGTCGCAGAGTTCGCCGGGGTCGGTGGAGGGGTTCGCGTAAGCGGTCCTGGCGAGGTCGACCATGAGGGGCGTGCGCAGGGCTTGGGCGAGCGGCCCGGTCGGCTCGCGGCGCAGGCGGCGAACGAGCGGGTCCCAGCGGGTCTCGCCGGAGCGTCGGCGCGCGGTGAGGAAGGCGATCGTGTCCTCGATCTCGACCGGCTCGATCTCGACCACCGCGGCCCGGGTCAGGAAGGAGCCCGCTTGGCGGACCGCGAACTCGTACTCGGCGCTGCGGCAGGTCACCACGAGCGGGCGGCCGGCGCCGACGGCCTGGTCGAGTGCGTCGATGGCGGCGGTGTGGAGGCCGGGCGGGGTTTCGTCGAGGCCGTCGAGGACGGGGACGATCCGGCCTTCGAGGACCAGGCGCAGGCCGGCGTCCTCGCCGTAGGCGGCGGTGTTCGCGAGGCCCGGGTATTCCTCGACCAGCTTGCGCGCCAGCCAGGTGTGCAGGTGCTCGCGGTGCGGGTTCCAGGAGGCGAGCGGCAACAGCACCGGCACCGGCTCGCCCGGTGGCGGGTCGGTAAGCAGGCCGAGAGTGAGGAGGATCGCCAGCACGGACTTTCCGGCGCCGGGCTCGCCGAGTACCACGAGCTGACGGGCCGGGACCTGCCGGAATTTCGCGACGACGTCGGTCAGATCGCCGCTCAGCACGAGGCGGTCCGGGCCCTCGCCGGGGCGGGCGCCGAGCACTGCTGACGCGGCGGCCGCGACCTCGCGCTCGGTGCTCGACCAGTTCAACGGCACCGGCTCCGGCCGCTTGAGCGAACGCATCTCGGCTTCGGCGGTCCACTGCCGGGTGATCGCCGCGGCGAGCTCCTTCGCCGCGCGGTCGAGTTCGTCCGGGGGTGCGGCGGTGGCGGGCGCGTCGCCGGCCGGGCGGTTCTCGCCGCGGAGGATGCGTTCGTGCAGGTCGCGGACGTCGGGGCCGGGGTCGATGCCCAGCTCTTCGGCGAGGTCGGTGCGCAGGCGCTGGAACACCTTGAGCGCGTCTGCCTGCCGGCCGGAGCGATCGAGCGCGAGCATCAGCTGGGCGTGCGGCCGTTCGCGGAGCGGGTGCTCGGCGACGACCTCGGCGAGTTCGTCGACGACCTCGCGGTGCTGGCCGAGCGCGAACTGCCAGTCGACGCACGACTCGAACGCGTCGAGACGCTGCTCGTCCAGCCTTGCTGCGCGGCTGACCAGTGCCGGGGTGTCGAGCCCGTCGAGTGCGGGACCGCGCCAGAGCTTGAGTGCGGTGCGGATCTCGCGCACGCCGTCGCGCAGGGCGCCCTTCTCCACGAACCGCTTCGCGTCGGCGATGCCCTTGGTGAAGCGGAGCAGGTCGAGCTGGTCGTCGGCGACGGTGATCCGGTAGCCGGGACCGTCGGTGACGATGCGGCGCTGCTCGGCGTCACCGAGCCGTTCGCGTAGCGCCGACACACAGTTCTGCACCTGCTTGGTGGCCGTGGCGGGCGGCTCGCCCTCCCACGTGGCCTCGATGAGCCTCGCCATGGGGACGACGGCGTTGGGGTTGAGCAGCAACGTCGCCAACACGCGCTGATGCCGGGTTCCCGGGAGGGACAACCGTCCCCCGGCCGTCCAGATCTCCAACGGCCCCAGCACACAGAAGTCCATCCACGTCCCTCCCCGGACCATGATCATACCTACGCTGACCTGCGTGAGGACGGCGTGATGACGGCACGAGGACGGATCTCGGCACGGTTGAGCCATCCGGTCGCCCGCTCCGGGGGTGACCGCTCAAGGGGAGAGAACCGCCATGTCGAAGATCCGTTCCGCCGCCGCGATCGCGGCCGCTGTCGCCGGTGTCGCCGCCGGCACCGTGCTCGCCGCAGCGCCGGCCTCCGCCGCGACCGCGCCCTGCCCGGCGAACTACTACTGCTTCTATCAGGACAAGGACTACAACGCCGGGGTCTACAACCAGCGCTGGCACCTGAACTACAGCTCCACCCCGTCGGGGAGCTTCAACAACCCGCCGCAAGCGACCAAGGGTGACCGGCGCAGCCAGCTGTCGTCGATCATCAACAACGGCAACCGCACCATCTGCCTCTACAACCACCGCGGCGTCCTGGGCGACAAGCTGATCCTCAAGGTCAGCCCGTTCAAGGACTACAAGAACCTCGCCGACATCCCGGGCGCCAACGACAAGGCCGACTCCTGGAAGATCAACGCCTGCTGATCTCCCCTCTTCGGACCGAGCCGCCGGCGCCATGAGGGGTGCGCCGGAGGTTCGGTCCGGTCGTCTCGAGGGGCGCGCGTGGCACGCTGGACGGCATGAAGCTCAAACTCGACCTGCACGACATCTACAACCGCAGCGGCGAGATCGACCGGGCGCTGCGGGCGGTGATCGACGAGGCGGTGGCCAAGAAGGCGCCGCTCGTGGAGATCATCCCGGGCAAGGGGTCCGGGCAGCTCAAGAAACACGTGCTGCGGTTCTTGGAGCAGAAGGAGATCAAGGCGCTCTACCACCGAGTGGAGAAGGACAAGGACAACTTCGGGCGGGTGTTCGTGCATTTCCGCTGGAAGTGAGACTCGGGGCGCGCTACAACCAGTCGTCCGGGCGGGGCCAGGGCAGGAGGGCCGCGAGCGGGTCGGGGACCGGTTCCGTAACGGTGTACTGGCCGCGGTGGAAGAGCAGCGGCCGGGCGTCGGAAGTGTCGCCGAGAGCGGTCACGCGGCCGATGACGACGTGGTGGTCGCCGGCGGGGTGCACGGTCTCGAGGGCGCAGTCGATCCACGTGAGGGCGCCGTGGATCAGCGGGGCGCCGGACGGGGCGGGGTGCCAGGCGACGGTGGCGAACTTGTCGTCGCCGCGGGCGCCAAAAGTGGCGCTGAGGTCGCGCTGGTGCTCGGCGAGGACGTTGACGGCGAAGCGACCCGTGGCGGCGAGGACCGGCCAGGTGCGCGACGTGCGGGCCACGCAGAACAACGCCAGCGGCGGATCCAGCGACAACGCCGCGAACGACTGGCACGCGAACCCGACGGGAGTGGCCCCGTCGCGCCCGGTGACGATGGTGACACCGGTGCAGAAGTGCCCGAGCACGGCACGGAATCGAGACGGATCCAGTACGGCGGTCATCCAGGCCTCATCGACGCTGCGGTAGGACACCGGGTCGCCGGTGGCTCCGAGGCCAAGGCGCGCGGGTGCGGGCGGAGAAGACTGCGAAGCGACGTGGTCATCGGGAACCGATGCTGAGGCTGCGGCCCCACAAAGACACCGCTGCCCGCGCATGCGGAAAACACCGCGAAGCAGCGTGGTCATCGGGAACCGACGCAGAAGCCGCAGGCCCACAACGACACCGCGGTGCCCGCGCAGGCCAAGACAACCGCGAAGCGACGCGGTCATCGAGAACTGACGCTGAAGTCGCGGCCCCACAACGACACCGCGGTGCCGGCGCGCGCAGAGACAAATGCGCAGCGCCGTCGTCATCGAATGCCGACGCCAAGGTCCCGTCCCCACAACGACACCGCGACGCCGGCGCGCGCCGAGACAACTGCGAAGCGACGCGGTCGTTGAGAACCGACGCTGAAGTCGCGGCCCCACAAAGACACCGCGACGCCAGCGCTCGCTGAGGCACCCGCAAAGCGACGCGGCCATCGAGAACCGACGCCGAGGTCCCGTCGCCACAAAAACACCGCGACGCCGGCGCGCGGAGACAACTGCGAAGCAAGGTCGTCATCGAGAACCGACGCTGAAGTCGTGGCCCCACAAAGACACCGCGGTGCTTTCGCGGGCGAGCCAGGTGGTGTCGTCGACTTGGCGACCTTCGCAGCCGTATTCGAGGTCGAAGCCGCCGGGGGTTTTCATGTAGAAGGAGAGCATGAGGTCGTTGACGTGGCGGCCGAGGGTGGCCGACAGCGGCACCGAGCGGCGGTGGGCGCGGTCGAGGCAAAGGCCGACGTCGTCGGTGGATTCGACTTCGAGCATGAGGTGGACGATGCCGCTGGGGGTGGGCATCGGGAGGAACGCGAGGCTGTGGTGGCGGGGGTTGCAGCCGAAGAAGCGCAGCCACGCGGGTGGGCCGTCGGCGGGGCGGCCGACCAGCTGGGGTGGCAGGCGCATGGAGTCGCGGAGGCGGAAGCCGAGGATGTCGCGGTAGAAGGCGAGTGCGGCGGCGTCGTCGTGGGTGGACAGGACGACGTGGCCCAGGCCTTGGGAGCCGGTGACGAAGTGGTGGCCGTAGGGGCTGACGACGCGGCGGTGCTGGAGAGCGACGCCATGAAAGACTTCCAGCGTGGTGCCGGAGGGGTCGGCGAAGGTGATCAGTTCGGCGACGCGGCGGTCGGCCAGTTCGTCGGGCGTGCCTTCCTTGTAGGGCACGGAAGCGGCGGCCAGGCGGGTGCGGATGTCGTCGAGTTCTTCGGCGTTGGCGGCTTCCCAGCCGACTTGTGCGAGGCGGTCGGCGAGGCCCGGGACGATGACGAGGCGGGCGGGGAAGTCGTCCATGCGCAGATACAACGCGTCGGGGTTGGGGCCGGTGCCTTCGACCAAGCCCAGGACCTTCAGCGCATAAACGCGCCAGGCGGAGACGTCGGTTGCTTCGACGCGGAGGTAGCCGAGGGAGCTGATGGCCATTACGCACGCCCTGGAAAGTCGACGGCCGAGCGAATGTAGCGCAACGAACTCATCGCGATCACCTGCTCCACAGAAAGCCGAAGGCGACGCCGAGGTGTGTCAGTGGACGAATCACCGTCACGCGTCCCACGGAAACCGGCGGCGAGGCAGAGGCGGCCCAGGGAATCGGTCGCCATCACGCGCTCCCGAGAATGCCGACGACCACGCGGAAGTAGCGCAACGAACTCATCGCCATCACGGGCTCCCCAGGAAGTCGAGGGTGAGGCGGTTGAACTCGTCGAACTTTTCGAGCTGGGCCCAGTGCCCGCAGCCGCCGAAGACGTGGAGTTGGGCGCGCGGGATGGTTTTCAGCGCGAGGAGGGCGCCGTCCACTGGGTTTACGCGGTCTTCGCGGCCCCAGACGAGCAGGACGCGTTGGCGCAGGCGGTAGGCGTCGCGCCAGAGGAGGCCGTCCTCGACGGACGATGCGAACGACTGGCCCAACGAGCGCATGGCGGCCAAGGATTCCGGCGAAGAAGCGGCGGCGAAGCGGTCGTCGATCAGCTCGTCGGTGATGAGGGACTGGTCGTGGACCATGATGCGCAGGAACGCGGCCATGCGGTCGCGCGTGGGGGAAGCGGCGAAGCGGCCCAGCAGGCGCACGCCCTCCGTGGGGTCGGGCGCGAAGAGGTTCACGCTCAGGCCGCCCGCGCCCATCAGGACCAGGCGGCCGGCGCGCGAAGGGTGGTCCAGGGCCAGGCGTACGGCGGCGCCCGCGCCCAAGGAATTGCCGACGAAATGGGCGCGCGAGATGCCGAGCGTGTCCATGAGGCCGACGATGGCGTCGGCGCTGTGGCGGAAGTAGTGGGGGTGCTCGGTGGGCTTCGCCGACTGCCCGAAACCCGGCTGGTCGACGGCCAGCGTGCGGTACACCTTGCCGAACTCAGGCAGGGTGCGTCCGAAGTTGGACCACGCCGAGGCGCCCGGGCCGCCGCCGTGGAGGAGGATCACGGCTTCGGAGTGCTCGGAGCCGGCTTCGTGATAGTGCAGCGACAGTCCACTCGGGACGGTGACAACAGAGCCCATCACACCATCGCATTCTCGACGGGCAGCCCGAAGGCGCCGGTGCCGAACATGACGTACGCGCGCTCGGCGTCGTTGGCGGCGTGGACGCGGCCGGCGTGCGCGTCGCGCCAGAAGCGCTGGATCGGGGTGCCGCGTTGCAGCGCGCGGCCGCCGGAGTTCTCGAAGAGGCGGTCGATCGCGGAGATCGCGCGTTCGGTGCCGCGGACCTGGTCGCGCCGCACGCGCAGCCGCGTGGAGAACGGCAGCTTCTCGCCGCGGCACGCCAGTTGGTACAGCTCGTCGATGTTGTGCGTGAGCTGCAGCCACGCGGCGTCGATCTCGCTGGCGGCCTCGGCGATGCGGATCTTGGCGAACGGATCGTCCTGAGCCTTCTCCCCCGCGTACGCCGCCCGCACGCGACGCCCTTGGTGCTCCACGTGCGCGTCGTACGCACCCTGCGCCATGCCGATGATCGGTGCGGTGATCGTGCTCGGGTGCACCGAACCATAGGGCAGCTTGTACAACGGTCCCGGGTTCACCTCCTGGCCTGGCGTTCGGCACTTCGATGTGGCCACAAAGGACAGTGCGCGGTGCGCTGGCACGAAGACGTCCTCCACCACAACATCATTGGACCCCGTCCCCCGCAGGCCCACCGTGTCCCACACGTCCACAAGGGAATAGTCGGACAGAGGAAGCAGGTACGTACAGAAGTCCACCGGCGCGCCGTCCGCGAACGCCGGCGCGCCCAGCAGCACCCACGTGCAGTGGTCGCAGCCGGACGAGAAGCTCCAACGGCCCGACAGCCGGTAGCCGCCGTCGACCACCGTCGCCTTGCCCATCGGCGCGTACGACGACGAGATCCGCACGTCGTGGTCCTCGCCCCACACGTCTTCCTGAGCCCGCGCGTCGAACAGCGCCAGGTGCCACGGGTGGACGCCGAGGATGGACGCGACCCAGCCCGTGGACCCGCACGCGCTCGCGACGAGCTTCACCGCGGTGTAGAACGTGACCGGGTCGGCTTCCAGCCCACCGTACGGCCTCGGCTGCAGCAGGCGAAAGAACCCGGTCTCCTGCAACACCTTGACGGACTCGACCGGCACGCGCCGCGCGTCCTCGGTCTCCTGCGCGCGTTCCCGCAGCACCGGGAGCAGGTCACGCACTCCCGCGATCACGGCAGCCAGCTCGCTCATCGGCCGTCCTCTCGTTCGACAAGACCAAGACTAGAACACGTTCTCGTTTTTGTCGACGCGGCCGGACTCCAAGGCACTGCTCTTCCCCGCCCGACGCCCGGAAAACACGCAGTCGGCCAGCGACAGACCACTGACGTAAGACCTGGAACAGATTCCCACGGCCGTCCGCCCTGCCGCGTACAGACCGCGAACGCCGGCCACCTCGCCCGTGTCCTCGTCGACCACGAGCCCGCCCAGCGTCAGCATCGGGCACGGGTAGCCGAGGCTCGGCTTCACCGACACGTCGATCAGCGAAAACGGCGGAGTGTCCAACGGCCGCGCGAACTCCGCTGGCTTCCCCAGCGGATCCGGACCTTGCCGGTACTCGGCATGCGTCTCCCGCAACCCCTCCGGGTCGACACCGGCCCGCCGCGCGACTTCCGCCAAGGAAGCACCCGTGACGCGCCCGCGGCCGAGCAAGTACCGCAGCTGCAGCCACGCGAACCACTGCCCCTGCTTGCGCCCGTCCCGCCGAGCTTCGGCGACCACCGGCTCGTCGACGAGCAGCCAGCCCCGTCCGCCGTGCGCGGTGATCATCCGCTCGCCGATCGCCGCGCCGTAACGGGATTCGTCGATGATCCGGCGCCCGTCGACGTCCACGAGCAAGCCGCCGAGGAATGCGGCCGGCGGCGTGAGGAACCGCCACGCCGAGATCCGGTCCATCTCCGCAACCCGGCCGCCCACCGACAATCCCAGCTCGATACCCGAACCGTCGTCGGCCGAAGTCCCCAGCGCGAGCCCGCCGCGATACGCCGGTGCATGCTGCCGTACCAGCTCACGATTCGCGATGAACCCGCCCGCCGCGAGCACCACACCCCGGCGCGCGACGATCCGCACCTCACGCGAATACCGCTCTTCCAGCCGCTCCACGCGCCGGTGCAACGAGCGTCGAAGCGGTGGCACATAAATCCCCGGCTTCGCGGCGTACGAAGCCAGCACCGCATGCCGTCGCCGCGCCCAGGAAGGAGCCAAGCTGTCCGCGACAACCCCCGTGACCGCACCGGAAGCGTCCACGACGAGACTCCGCGCCCGGGTCTGCGGCACCACCCGCACGCCCCGCTCCCGCGCCGCCGCGAGCAGCCGCGCCATCAGCAGCTTCCCCGACGTCCCCGGTCCCTTCACGCGATGCCCGCGCGGTGCCGGCGCGGCCGCCTCCCGGAAACCGCCCGACGCCTCACTCCCGGAGTAGTACAGATAGTGCGCGTTGCTGGGATACGACGTCTTGTACGGGCACAAACTCCCCTCGAACGGCACCCCCAGCCCCTCGAGCCACCGGATCATCTCCGGGCTCGTCTCGCAGAACCGCCGCAACGTCCGCGACGACACGACCCCGTCGGTCTCCAGCCGGAGGTACTCGAACATCGCGTCGACGCTGTCGGAAACCCCGGCGTCGAGCTGCTGCGAAGTGCCGCCTCCGGCGTAGACCACGCCGCCGCTCACCCGGCTCGCACCACCACCCGAAAACCGGTCGAGGAGCAGCACCTCGGCCCCCGCGTCAGCGGCCTCGATGGCCGCGCACGCGCCGGCCGCGCCGGCTCCGATCACGACGACATCTGCCACGAGCTCGTCCATGTCGGCCACCCTAGAACTGGAACACGTTCTCGTCTATGGTGACAGAAGCTGCTCCGAACAGGCCAGGAACTCGCGATAACACGTTACATGTGAGGTGGCATGGCGAACGAGTACGACGTGGTGGTCGCCGGCAGCGGCGCCGCCGGGATGACCGCCGCGCTCGCCGCCGCCCGCCGGGGCCTCAGCGTGGTCGTGCTGGAGAAGGCGGCCTGCTTCGGCGGGTCGACCGCCCGTTCCGGCGGCGGCGTCTGGCTCCCCGGCAACCACGCGCTCAAGGCAGCCGGCATCGACGACCCCCCGGTCAAAGCCCGCGAGTACCTGGCCGCGATCGTCGGCGACGTCGTGCCCGAGGCCAACCGCGAGGCGTTCCTGGCGCACGGGCCCGAGGTCCTGGACCTCATCACGCGGCACACCCCACTCGAGTTCCGCTGGGTGCCGGGCTACAGCGACTACCACCCCGAAGCCCCCGGCGGACGCGCCGCAGGCCGCTCCGTCGAACCGAAGCCGCTCGACGCGAAGCTCCTGGGCGACGACCTGGCTCGCCTGGAGCCGCCGTACAGCTCGCCGCCGCTCGGCGTCCCGATCACCCAGTCGGACTACCGCTGGCTGAGCCTGCTCGCCCGACACCCCCGCGGCCTCGCCCGCGTTGTCAAGCTCGGCGCGCGCTGGCTCGCGGGGAGGCTCCGCGGGCAGCAGCCGATCGCCATGGGGCAAGCGCTTGCGGCCGGGCTTTTCCTGGGGCTCAGGCGTGCCGGCGTCGATGTCCTCCTTGACACCCCGCTGGTCGAGCTGACCACCGAAGACGGCCGCGTCACCGGCGTCCGAACCATCGACCACATCTTCCACGCCCGCCTCGGCGTACTGCTCGCGTGCGGCGGCTTCGAGCACAACGAGGAGATGCGTACCAAGTACCAGCGCACCCCGATCGGCACCGACTGGACCGTCGGCGCCGCCGCCAACACCGGCGACGGCATCGCGGCCGGCCTGAAGCTGGGCGCGGCCACCGACCTCATGGACGACGCGTGGTGGGGCCCGTCGATCCCGCTCACCGGCGGCCCGTGGTTCGCCCTCGCCGAGCGGTCGCGGCCCGGCTCCCTCATGGTCAACGCGCGCGGTGCCCGGTTCGTCAACGAGTCCGCGCCCTACGTCGAAGCCGTCCACGCCATGTACGGCGAAGGCGACGGCCCCGCCGAGCACATTCCCACGTGGCTCGTGTTCGACCAGCGCTACAAGGACCGTTACCTGTTCACCGGCATCGGCCCCCGGCAGCCCCTGCCCGGCCGTTGGTACAAAGCCGGCATCGTCGCGAAGGCACCGACGATCGAAGAGCTGGCCGCCAGCATCGACGTACCCGCCGAAGCCCTGCGAAGCACCGTCGAACGCTTCAACGGCTTCGCCCGCACCGGCGTCGACGAAGACTTCCACCGCGGGCGAAGCGCCTACGACCACTACTACGGCGACCCGCGCAACCGCCCCAACCCCAGCCTCGGCCCGCTGGTCAAACCGCCGTTCTACGCCGTGAAGATCGTGCCAGGCGACCTGGGCACCAAGGGCGGGCTGCGCACCGACGAGCACGCCCGCGTGCTGCGCGAAGACGGCTCGGTGATCCCCGGGCTCTACGCGGCGGGCAACACCAGCGCGGCCGTGATGGGCCGCACCTACGCCGGGCCCGGCGCGACGATCGGGCCCGCGATGGTGTTCGGCTACCTTGCGGCCGAGCGGCTCGCGACCGAAGATCGGACCGGCACGGGAGGCAGCCAGTGACGTCACCACCGCGAGAGACCGTCCGCACGATCGACGTCGGCACGCCGCCCACGCGCTTCGCCCGCGGCTGGCACTGCCTCGGCCTCGCCGACACCTTCCGCGACGGGAAACCCCACGCCATCGAAGCGTTCGGCACGAAGCTCGTGGTCTTCGCCGACTCGTCGGGCCGGCTCAACGTGCTCGACGGCTACTGCCGCCACATGGGCGGCGACCTCACCCAGGGCTCGGTGAAGGGCGACGAGGTCGCGTGCCCGTTCCACGACTGGCGCTGGAACGGCGCCGGCAAATGCGTCTCGATCCCCTACGCCAAACGGGTTCCGCTTCGCGCGCGGACACGGTCTTGGCGCGTGCTGGAGGAGAACAAGCAGCTGCTCGTGTGGCACGACCCCGAAGGCAACCCGCCGCCTGACGACGCGGTGATCCCCCGCGTCGAGGGCGCGTTCAGCGACGAGTGGAGCAACTGGACCTGGGACTCGATCCTCATCGAGAACGCCAACTGCCGCGAGATCATCGACAACGTCGTGGACATGGCGCACTTCTTCTACATCCACTACGCCTACCCCACGTACTTCAAGAACGTGTTCGAAGGCCACATCGCCACGCAGTTCCTCAACACCAAGGGCCGCCCCGACATGGGCATGGCGTCGAACTACGGCGGCGAGGACAACCTGCTGCGCTCGGAAGCCTCGTACTTCGGGCCGTCGTACATGATCAACCACCTGGTGAACTCGTTCCAGGGCTTCGAGATCGAGAACGTGCTCATCAACTGCCACTACCCCGTCACGCCGACGTCGTTCGTGCTGCAGTGGGGGATCATGGTCAAGAAGCTGCCCGGGATCTCCGACGAGCACGCGGACAAGATCGCCGCACGGCTCGCGAAGGGCATCGGCGTCGGGTTCCTGCAGGACGTGGAGATCTGGAAAAACAAGACCCGCATCGACAACCCGTTGCTGTGCGAGGAAGACGGGCCCGTCTACCAGCTGCGCCGCTGGTACGAGCAGTTCTACGTGAACGCCGACGACGTCACCGAGGACATGACGCGCCGCTTCGAGTTCGAGGTCGACACCAGCAAGGCCAACGAGGCGTGGGCCGCGGAGGTGGCGGAGAACCTGGCGCGGCAGCGCGCGGAGGCGGAAGAGGCAGGCGTGTGACGGCCGAGGTCACGGAGTTCCTCACCGCCGGGCTGCGGCCGCACGAGTGCCGCAGCTGCGGGACGTGCGTGCTGGTGAAGAAGAACAGCCTCGCGCACACGAGCATCCAGTGGACCACCGACGCTTCCCACAGCTGTCCCGTTTTCGCCACGCACGTGGCCGCCGGACGACATCCCGCGTTGCTCGACACGTGCGAGAAGCTGGCCGACAGCATCACCGACGCCGTGCGCGACGGGAGCCTGGCCGTGGCCGACCGGTCGTGCGACGGCAGCGCGGCCGAGGTGGTGCGCGGTGGCTGACGTCGTGACACTGACCGTCGCGGAGGTGATCGTCGAGACCGCCGACGCGCGCTCGATCGTGTTCACCATCCCGGAAGAGCATCAAGCGGCCTTCGCCTACGCGCCCGGCCAGTTCCTCACGCTGCGGATCCCCAGCGACCGCACGGGGTCCGTCGCGCGGTGCTACTCGCTGTCGAGCGCGCCGCACGAAGGCCGGGTGCAAGTCACGGTGAAGCGCACAGGCTTCGGCTCCGGCTGGGTGTGCGAAGAGCTGCGGGCCGGCGCGGAGATCGACGTGCTGCCGCCGGCCGGGGTGTTCGTGCCGTCCTCCCTGGACGGCGACTTCCTGCTGTTCGCGGCGGGCAGCGGGATCACCCCGCTGATGTCGATCCTCAAGTCGGCGCTGCGGCACGGCACCGGTCAGGTCGTGCTCGTCTACGCCAACCGCGACGAGGCGTCCGTCATCTTCGCCCGGCAGCTCGCCGAGCTCACGAGCCGGTACCCTGATCGGCTCACAGTGGTGCACTGGCTGGAAACCCTGCAGGGCCTGCCGTCCTCGCGCACGCTCGAAACCCTCGCCGCGCCCTACCGCGGCCACGACGCGTACGTGTGCGGGCCGGCGCCGTTCATGGCCGCGGCCAGGACCGCGCTGACCGAGCTCGGGGTGGCGCGTGAGCGCGTCCACGTCGAGAAGTTCCACTCCCTCACCGGGAACCCCTTCGAGCACGCCGTCGAGCCCGCGGAGGACGGCGGCGAAACGGCCCGGCTCACCGTCGATCTCGACGGCGAAACCCGCACCGTCGGCTGGCCCCGGCAGCGGAAGCTGCTCGACCACCTGCTCGCCGAAGGCCTCGACGCGCCCTACTCGTGCCGCGAAGGCCAGTGCAGCGCTTGCGCGTGCCGGCTGGTGTCGGGTGAGGTGAAGATGCTGAACAACGAGGTGCTCGACGCCGAAGACCTCGCCGACGGGATCGTGCTGGCCTGCCAGTCGCTGCCCGTCACGGACGAGGTGTCGGTCAGCTACGAATAAGGCGAAAACCAAGGAGACTCCGTGCCCATCGACCCCGCGCTCGCGATCGGTGCCGACCTCGGCGAGGTGCGGTTCGCCTGGACGCCGTCCGACGTGCTGCTCTACCACCTCGCGCTGGGTGCCGGCGCCGATCCGGTCGACGAGCGCGAGCTGCGCTACACCTACGAGCAGGACCTGCGCGTGATCCCGACGTTCGCCACGGTCGCGGTGAACCTGCGCACGTTCACCCCGCCCGCGCTCAAGTTCCCGGGCGTGGACATCGACCTCGCGAAGGTGCTGCACGGCACGCAGGAGATCGAGCTGCACCGGCCCATCCCCGTCGACGGCGAAGCGGTGGCGCGCACCCGCATCACCGACGTGTTCGACAAGGGCAAGGCCGCGGTTCTCGTGCAGGAGACCACAGTGGCCGACACCCAGGGCGATCCACTGTGGACGGCTCGTTCCGGCATCTTCGCCCGCGGCGAAGGCGGGTTCGGCGGCGAGCGCGGGCCGTCGCGCAAGCTCGCGTGGCCCGAGCGCGAGCCCGACGCCGTGCTCGACACCCCGACGCTGCCCCAGCAGGCGCTTTTGTACCGCCTGTGCGGCGACCGGAACCCACTGCACGCCGACCCCGCGTTCGCGAAGGCCGCCGGGTTCGACCGCCCGATCCTGCACGGCCTGTGCACCTACGGCGTGGTCGCGAAGGCGCTCACCGACGCGTTCCTCGACGGCGACCCCACCCGCATCCACTCGTTCGGGACGAAGTTCGCCGGCGTGGTCTTTCCGGGCGAACCGCTGCGCACGCGCGTGTGGCGCGAGAGCGACCGGCTGCTGGTGACCACGACTGCTCCGGAGCGTGACGACGCTCCTGTGCTGTCCGACACAGTGCTCGTGCCGCACTGAGCCGACCGCCAGTATTACGGTGTCGGAAAGGACACCGGAACAGGGACGGGACGGCGGATGGCGGACGAGCACGCTCTCGGTCAGCACAGCGGCACCTTCTTCGTGGTCCGCGGACCGGTGGAGCCGGGTGACCAGCGCGGCCGCGAGCTGGGCTTCCCCACGGCGAACATCGCGCTGCGCAACCAGAGCGGGCAGGTCGGCGACGGTGTCTGGGCCGGCTGGGCCGAGCGCGCGGACGGCACGCACGTGGCCGCCGCCGTGTCCGTCGGGCGCCGCCCCACGTACTACGGCGCCGACGGCTATCGGCTCGTCGAAGCGCACCTGCTCGACTTCAAGGGCGACCTCTACGGCGAGACGCTCACCGTCTGGCTCGGCGCGCACCTGCGGGAGCAACAGAAGTACAACTCCGGCGAAGAGCTGATCGAGGCCCTCGACCGTGACGTCGCCTCCACGCGCAAGTGGATCGAGGAGAACCCGGCGCGCGAGCTGCCGGACCTCGGCACGCCACCGCCCGACGGCGAGGTCCGCCGGATCGGCTGAGCCGGCAACAGTCCGTTACACCGCAGCCAGCAGCAGGTACCCCATACCCGCACCCATCACCGCGCGGCACACCGTGCGCGAAGTCAGCCCGGGTGCGGCCGCGCCGCGCGTACGCACCGCGACCACTCCTGACCGTGCGGCGTCGGCCACGAAGTACACCGCGCCCAGCACGGCGAGCAGCGGCACTGCGAGCCGGGCGTCCATTGAGGACATCGTGAGCCACGGGCCGTGGACCATGCCGTCGTGGGGCATCGCGCTCACCATGTACAGCATCGCGGAAGCCGACAGCGCGTGGTGGCCGCAGCCCGAAGCGTGCGCCGCGTGCGCCTGACCGCGCCCGCGCCACCAGGCGAACCCGAACCAGGCCGCCGTGAGCACGAACACCGCCTGCCAGCCCGCGGCGGGAATGGGGCCGCCGACGGGCGAGATCATCGCCACCATGGCCACCACGAGCAGCAGCTCTGCGAGGTCGGCGTTGCGCACACCGGAGCCAAGGCGCGTGTAGTCGAGCCGCACGAGCCGCAGCACGCACGGCAGCGCGAGCACCGCGAAGACCGCGGTGAGCAACCACGCCACCAGCACCGGTGCACTCATGGCGCGCCCGCGAGGACGGTGGATCCGGACATCGTCGTGCCTGCTTTCACGCTGCGTCGCTGACCTCCGCTCCACGGTGACATTCCGCGGCGGGTGAGCACCAGCCAGCAAAGAGGTGAAAGCCGTTGCCCCACAAGAGTTACCGCCCTCGTGGAGCTACCCGTACGGGGCCAGGGTATGAGTCGCGCTCAGTGACGAGTCAAGACCAGTCCACTGGTCGGGACGCCGGTGCCGGCGGTCACCAACACTGTCTCGGCGTCGCGCACCTGGTTCACGGCCGTGCCGCGGATCTGGCGCACGGCCTCGGCGATGCCGTTCATGCCGTGGATGTAGGCCTCGCCGAGCTGCCCGCCGTGCGGGTTGAGCGGCAGCGCGCCGTCCAGCGTCAGGGTGTCACCGGCGATGAAGTCCTTTGCCTCGCCGCGGCCGCAGAAGCCCAGCTCCTCCAGCTGCATCAGCACGTACGGGGTGAAGTGGTCGTAGAGCACCGCGACGTCCACATCGGACGGTCCGAGCCCCGACCGCGCCCACAGCTGCCGGCCCACCACGCCCATCTCGGGCAGCGCGGCGAGGTCGTCGCGGTAGTAGCTGGTCATCACATACTGGTCCGGCCCGCTCCCCTGCGCCGCCGCGGCGACCACGGCCGGCGCGTGGCGCAGGTCGAGCGCGCGCTCGACGCTCGTGACGACCAGCGCCACCCCGCCGTCGCTCTCCTGGCAGCAATCGAGCAGGTGCAGCGGTTCCGCGACCCAGCGCGACGCCTGGTGCTCGGCCAGCGTGATCGGCCGGCCGTGGAACCACGCCGCCGGGTTGGTCGCGGCGTGCGCGCGATCCACCACGGCGATGCGGCCGAAGTCCTCGCTCGTGGCGCCGTAGTCGTGCAGGTAGCGGCGCGCGATCATGGCGACGGTGGCGGCCGGCGTCGCGATGCCCATCGGGTAGTGGAACGCGTTGTCCACACCGGACGAGTTCACCTGCGTCGCCGCGGCGGCCGACACGCGGCCGAAGCGCTGTTCGGAGCGTTCGTTGAAGGCCCGGTACGCCACCACCACGTCGGCGACACCGGTGGCCACGGCCATCGCGGCCTGCTGCACCGTCGCGGCCGCGGCGCCGCCGCCGTAGTGGATGCGGCTGAAGAACTTGAGCTCCGGGATGCCGAGCTCGCGCGCCAGCGCGATCTCCGCGGTGCCGTCCATCGTGAACGACACCAGTCCGTCCACTTCGGACGCTTCCAGGCCGGCGTCGGCCAGCGCGTGCGTCACGCATTCGGCCGCCAACCGGAGTTCGCTGCGCCCCGAGTTCTTCGAGAACTCCGTGGCCCCGATTCCGGCGATCGCCGCCGCGCCCGCCAACGTCACGACGCACCACCAGGCATAGTGAGGGAGACCGTGCCCGTCAGGTGTTCGCCCAGCCTGCCGGTGGCGGACACGGCGAGCTCGACGTCGTCGCCGGAGCGGGAGACAACATGACCGGTGAAGGTGAGCGTGTCCCCCGCGTAACACGGCACGCCGAGGCGGATCTTGATCGAGCGGATCAGCGCCTCAGACCCGGCCCACTCGCTCACGAACCGTTGCACGAGACCGGTGTCGGTGAGGATGTTGAGGAAGATGTCCTTCGAACCCCGGGCGACGGCGGCGTCGCGGTCGTGGTGCACGTCCTGGAAGTCGCGAGTCGCGAGCGCGGTGCTGACCACGAACGTCGTCGTCGCCTCGATCCGCAACGACGGCACCACGTCACTCATCGCGCCACCCGCCACGCCGGCAAGGTCAGCTCGTCGTCCAACCGCACGAACGCGGCGACCACCGGCAGCCCGACCCGCACCTCGTCCGGCACCGCGTCCAGCAGCTCCGCCATCACGCGCACGCCTTCCTCCAGCTCCACCAGCGCCACCACGAACGGCAGCCGTTTGCCCGGCACCGGCGGGTGGTGGTGCACGACGTAGCTGTAGACCGTGCCGCGCCCGCTCGCGACGACGTAGTCCGGTGTCGCCTCCAGCGATCCGTCGGGCGGCATCGCACCCGGCGGGTGCCTCAGCGTGTCACCCCACCGCTGGATGCGCAGCTCGCCGTCGGACAGGCCGGCCCAGAAGAACTCCGTGTCCCGGCTGATCACCGGCCGCAGCACGGGCGCGGCCGGTTCGGCCGGGACCGGCCGGAACTTCAGCACCCGGAACACCATGTCCGCCACGGGCTCGCCGTCCACCGTCCACGACGTCCGCGTGGTCACGAACCAGCCCTCACCCAACGCCGTGCGCTTCGGCCCGGCGACGTCCAGCAGCTCCGTCGTAGCCGCGACGCGCTCCCCCGGCCGCAGATAGCGGTGGTAGGTCTGGTCGGAGTTCGTCGCGACGACGGACGTGTACCCGGCTTCGTCGAGCACCGCCATGATCGCGCCCATCGGGTCGTCGTCCGCGCGCCCGCCGTGCAGCCCCGCCATCGTCCACACCTGCGCCATCGCCGGCGGAGCCACCAGTCCCTTGTGGACGGAAGCCGACGCGACCGCAGGATCGACGTAGACGGGATTGGCGTCCCCGATCGCCTCGACCCAGTTGTTCACCATGGCCTGGTTCACCGGATCGCGCGCGAGCCGCGGCGCGCACGGCCCCGCGGCGGCGATCTTCGCGGCGGCTTCCTCGATCGTCGTCATCGCGGCACCCTCGGCAGTCCCAGCCCGGCGGAGGCGATCAGCTCGCGCTGGATCTCGCTGACGCCCCCGCCGAACGTCAGCACCAGGTTGCGTTTGGCCAGCACGTCGAGCCACTCGGCGAGCTCGGCCGTCTCCGGGTCGGCGAGGTCGCCGTGGCGCCCCACGAGCTCTTCCAGCAGCCGCCCGATCCGCTGGATGCGCTCGGAGGCGAACACTTTCGTCGCCGACGCGTCGGCCACCGCGACCGGGCCCGTCCCCGAAGAAACCTGCCAGTTGAGCAGTTCGTTCACCCTCGCCACCGCGAACGTCTCGGCCAGCACCGCGCGCACGTCCGGCAGGTCGAGCAACGGCAGGCCGTCCGGGGTGCGACGCGCGGCGGCCCAGGCCCACACGCGGTCGTGCAGCCCGCCGATCCGCCCGGCCGGACCGAGCATCACGCGCTCGTGGTTGAGCTGCGTGGTGATCAGCCGCCAGCCCTCGTTCTCGCGGCCCACCAGCAGGTCCGCCGGCACACGGACGTTCTCGTAGTAGGTGGCGTTCACGTGGTGGGCGCCGTCGCAGGTGATGATCGGCGTCCACGAGTAGCCGGGGTCGCGCGTGTCGACGACGAGGATCGAGATGCCCTTGTGCTTGGGCGCGTCCGGTGAGGTCCGCACGGCGAGCCAGATGTAGTCCGCGTCGTGGCCGCCGGTGGTGAAGATCTTCTGGCCGTTGACCACGTACTCGTCGCCTTCCCGGACCGCGCGGGTCCGCAGCGAAGCCAGGTCCGTGCCCGCCTCGGGTTCGGTGTAGCCGATGGCGAAGTGGATCTCGCCCGCGAGGATCCGCGGCAGGAACCGCGCCTTCTGCTCCTCGGTGCCGAACTCCTGCAGCGTCGGGCCCACCGTCTGCAGCGTCACCGACGGCAGCTGCACGTCGGCGCGTGCGGCCTCGTCCACGAACAGGTGCTGCTCGATCTCGCCGAACCCCTGGCCGCCGTAGCGCTCGGGCCAGCCGACGCCGAGCTTGCCGTCGCGGCCCATGCGCCGCACGACCTCGCGGTACACCGGGCCGTGGCGCTCCCGCAGCAGCGCCCGGCGTTCCTCGAGCGTCAGCAGGCCCGCGAAGTACTCCCGCAGCTCGGTGCGCAGCGCCTGCTGCGCGGCGGTCAGCTCGATGTGCGTGCTCACCCGGCCACCCGCTCCCCCAGCCGGCCCAGCCGGTGCGCGGCGCCACCGAGCGCCCGGCCGAGGTCCTTCACCGCCGAGAAGTAGCGGTGCAGCGGGTACTCGCGGTCGACGCCGAGGCCGCCGTGCAGATGGTGGCACGTCGCCAGTGCCGCGGGCGCCTGGTCGGTGAGCCAGTAAGCGGCGACGTCGAGCTCCGTGTCGGCGTCGAGGCCCGCCGCCAGCCGCCACCCGGCCGACGTCGCGGCCAGGTGCACGGTCCGGGCGGCCACGTAGACGTCGGCGATCTGCTGGGCCACGGCCTGGAACGCGGCCAGCGGACGGCCGAACTGCGTGCGTTCGGCGACGTGGCGCGAAGTCAGGGCCAGCGCGCCGGCCAGCAGCCCGTCGCCGAGCGCCAGCGCGCCCGCGAGCGCGAACCGGTGCAGCGTGGCGACGGCGTGGCCGGGCGAGCGGTCGCGCAGGAACTCCGTGTCGGCGAGCCGCACGCCGGCCAGCCGCACGGTGTACTCGGGTGCGCCACTGGAGCTGAGCGTGCGGACGAGCTCGACGCCGTCGGCGCGCGGGTCGACCAGCGCGACGGCGGTGCCACCCGGCAGCGCGACCGGGGTGAGGATCCGCGTGGCGTCCGCGGCGTACGGAACGCCCGTCTTCACGCCGGTGAGCTGCCACACCCCGTCGGCGGCCTCCGCGACGGTGCCGGGAACAGTCGCGAGCGGCGCGGACGGCTCGTGCAACGCCGCCGTGAGCACCTCGTCGCCGGCCGCGACGGGCGGCAGCAGCCGCGCGCGCTGGCGCGGCGTGCCGAGCGTCTCGACGGGCAGCACGCCCAGTGCCAGCACCGGATACGCGGGCACGACGGCGGCCGCGCGGCCGACTTCGGTCAGCACGGCGGCGACCTCCGCGACCCCGAGCCCGTCGCCCCCGAGGTCCGCGGGCAGGGCGAGCGCGAGCAGCCCGGCGCCGGCCAGCGCGCGCCACTGCTCGGCGGGGTCTGCGGATTTGCCGAGCACCCTTGCGGTCAGCGCGGCGATCTCGGCCTGCGTATCGTCTGGGGTGAAGTCCACGCCGGTCCCTCCCTCCGGATGGCCGCCACAAGTGGAACACGTTCTAGTCTTAACCGGAAGGGGCGGGATCGGCAACCCCCGGGGGCCTCGGCAACCGGGTACGCCAGAAGCGGAACAGGCCGTCGAGCGAAGAGGGGTGCCGAGTCGACGTGGGTGCGGAACAGGTTCTCCTAGGCGCGCTGGGCGACGTCGGCTGGCAGGCGACCCGGAAGCTGGCCACGATCCCGCCCACGGCCGGGGTGCCGGACCCGGAGCCGCTTTCGCTGCCGGGCCGCGGCCAGACCGTGGTGGTCGACGTCGGCCCGCGCCAGGCGCCCGCGATCATCCTGCTGCACTCCGTGGCCTGCACCGGCCTGCTGACCTGGTACCCCGTACTGGACCGCCTTTCCGCGCACTACCGCGTGGTCGTGTTCGACCAGCGCTGGCACGGGCAGGGCATTCGCTCCCACGAGTTCACGTTGCAGGACTGCGCCGACGACGTCGTGGCGGTGGCCGACGCGCTCGGCATCAACCGGTTCATGATCGCCGGCTACTCGATGGGCGGCATGGTCGGGCAGATGGTCGCCTACCAGCAGCGCGAGCGCGTGAACGGCCTCGTCCTGTGCTCCACGGCGAGCTACTTCCGCCGCGGCGTGCGCCAGCGCGTGGCGCTCGACCTGTTCGGGCGCACGCTGCAACTCATGCGCGACCAGGCCAAGATCGGCCTCGTCCCCGGCGACCCGCGCCGCGAACGGCTCGCGCGCCTGGAAGACCACCGGTGGGCGCTCGCCGAGTTCCGGTCCACGAGCCCGTGGGCCATCGCCGTCGCGCTCGACGAGATCGGCCGCTTCGACTCCGCGCCGTGGCTGCACACGCTGCGCGTGCCGACGTCGGTGGTCGTGACCAGCCGCGACGGCTTCATCGCACCGGCGCACCAACGGTCACTGGCGCGGCGCGTCCCGGGCGCGGCGACGTACGAGATCCCCGCCGGGCACACGGCGTGCGTGCTCGCGGCGAACCAGTTCGTGCCTGCACTGATGGCGGCGTGCACGTCGGTGCACGCGGCGATCGCCGACGAGCAAACCGCCCGAGTGCGCGAAGAAGAACCCGACTCGGCGTGAAGATCAGTAGCTGGAAACCAGATCGGCGGGGCTGAGGGAGATCCGGTAGGGCACCTCGAGATGCACGGTCTCGTCGCCGGTGGCCTCGGCGTCGAGCACGAATTCGGTGCCCTCCAGGCGAAAACAGCTGAGCGTGGGCTCATTGGGCTCGATGACCCAGTAGAACGGGCAGCCGGCCGCGGCGAGGCGGGCGGGTTTGAGGTGGCGGTCGATGTAGCGGCTGGACGGGGAGACGACCTCCACCGCGAGCATTGGCACGCCCACGAGCGCGCGCTCGGTGAAGGTCTCGCGCCGGCCGACCACCACGTCGGGGATCATCACGGTGAACTCGTCGAGCACGACGTCGACCGGTGCGGGGAGCACCTCGCAATCCGCGGGGCACACCGGGCTGAGCGCCGCGAGCAGGCGCGCGACGACCCTTTGGTGCAGCGGACGCGGGGAGGGGCTCACCAGAAGCGTCCCGTCCACCAGTTCGTATCGATGGCGTTCATCCGTGATCGCCTCCAGGTCCCGACGGGTGAGACGGTCGCCGTGTGCGAACGACGGGACTGTCATCATGCTGCCCCCAGGACGGGCCGATCGGAAAACGACTAGGCCAGCGTAGACGGACACACGCGGCAGCGCGAACCGTCCTCCGGCGGGCGGGAAACCCGGGCGGCCTATTCGTCTAAGCACCGTCCGACGTTCGCCGTCACGCAGGGTCACGAAAATGCGGAGAAATAGACTCGAACAGCCCAGGAGAACCCCCTTAGACAGGGCCGTTCGAGTTATGTGAGCGAATTCCCAAAATGGCCATTCCAGGTAGGGTAATACGACACCAATGGATTACCCGTTGGACGTCTGAGCTGGGCCGAAACCGATCTTTCGCGACGCCGCAAACGTCTCCAGCTCCGCGCCACATCACGTTATCATTGCGCGATCCGCCAGTGCGGGAAACCCCGAGTAAGGTGAACTTCACCATTCCGCATCACGTTCGCTCTGCGTGATTAACCGGGTGGACAAGAAAATCACGCATTCTGACTCGACCTTCGCACGCGTCAGCACACTTCGGTGGTGGTCATGCCTGCCCCGTCCGCACCCAGCCGGCCCGTCTCCCTCTTCCGTCTCGACGGCACCGGCGCCGAGTCCGACCTGTTGGTGTCACTCAAGCCCGAGCAGGTCACCACCGACACGACGGTGGACCTCTCCGGCACGCGCGCGCGGCTGGTCGCCGGTGCCTTCCACACTGAGATCCCGCAATGGCTTCCGCACGCGAGCGCGTTGACCGGCAGCGAACTCGACCTCTCTTCCACGCTGCCGTTCGCCGTGCTGCTCGTGCCGCGTCCACCTTGGACATACGCGGTGTCCTGGGGCGCCGGGCACCTGGTGCTCAACGACGAGTACGTGGAGCAGGGTTTCGGGCTGCTGTTCGGGATTCGCCGCCTCGACCCGTTCGACCTCGGGCTGGTGTCGAGCGCCGCGCTCGACGTCTCGGCACGCGCCACGCAGATCTCGATCCCGGGCGGTGGCGAGCTTTCCGCGTTCCGGCTGGAGCCCTACGGCGACCTCGTGAACCGACTGGCCGGCTCCGCGGACCTGACCGACCTCACCTACGGGCGTGTGACCGGTAAGCGCTACCGGATCCGCGTCGGCAACTCGCTCTACGTGCCGCTTGCGAAGGAACCACAGGCTTTTCTCGCGGATCTCGACGCCGTCGGTGCGGTGGTGGACGAGCCCGACGCGTCCTCGGCGCTGCGGTTCGTGGCGCAGACGCGGCCGCTCGACCGCCACCACCGGCTCGTCCCGACGCTGGAGGCACGCCTGGCCGAAGCGCTCGGCGGCGACACCGACGCGTCACTCGGCCTGGCGTGGCCCGCGACCGCGGTGAACGACGCCGAGAACGCCGGCTCGTTCCGCATCACCGGCCTGGGGTCCGGCGGGCCCTTGCACATCGAGTCGCGGCTGGAGCTGGACCACCTCACCGGCCGGCTCACGCAGCTGCCCGAGGACAAGCGGGTGAAGGCCCTGCGCGCCGGGCGCGTGATCACGTGCGCCGACGAGGCCGGCGAGGAGGAGACCGGGTCACCCGTGCAGGTCGCGAAGTGGCTCGTGTTCGAGACGACGATCGGGCACACGCGCTACGTGTTCCACCAGGGCCGCTGGTACCGCATCGGCGAGACGTACGTGGAGCAGATGCGCGAGCAGGTCTCGCAACTGCTGGCGCGCAAGTACGAGTGGCCGGACCTCACGTGGAAACCCACGGGCGAGCCCGACGACGAGAACCGCTACTGCCGCCAGGTCGCCACGCTCGACGGGTACGTCTGCCTCGACCGCGACACCGCGACCACGCCGCTGCACCCGCGCTTCGAGCTGTGCGACCTGCTGGGCCCGGGCAACGAGCTGATCCACGTGAAGTGGCTCGGCCGGGCGACGGCCGCCAGCCACCTCTACACCCAGGCGCTCGTATCGGCCGAGGCGCTGCACGACGAGCCGGAAGCGTTGGCACAGCTGGCCGAAAAGGTGTCCACATCGGACGACGGACGCGTGCTGACCGAGGCGCCGGACACCGTCGTGCTCGCCGCCGCGGGCCGCGCGTGGAACGTCGACGAGCTGTTCACGCTGTCGCAGGTCGCGCTGCTGCGCCTCGACCGGGCGGTGCGCAGCCTGCAGGCGACGCTCAAGTTCGCCGACATCCCATACGTGGCCAAGAAGAAGACCACAGCACAGCCCGCGAAACGCCGCCGGAAGACGTGAGGCGGTTAGGCTGACCGCCGAACCCCGACGGCAAGGACGGTACGGCTGTGACTCCTGATCCCGAGATCCGTGCCCGGATCGAAGAGCACTGGCGGGCTTCCGAGCGCGGGGACATCGACGTCGAGCACGCGATCTACGCCGCCGACGCGATCCTCGACTACCCGCAGTCCGGCGAACGGTTCCGCGGCCGCGACCGCATCCGCGCGCAACGCGGCGGCCACCCGGCAGAGCGGCACTTCACGATCAGCCGCATCACCGGCAGCGGCGACCTCTGGGTCAGCGAATGCGTGATCACCTACGACGGCGCGCCCACGCGTTCGGTGAGCGTCATGGAGTTCGCCGACGGCTTCGTCACGCACGAGACGCAGTATTTCGCCGACCCGTTCCCCGCGCCCGAATCGCGGGCGGCGGTGGCGGAACGGATGCCCGACTAGGCCGGCGAGGCCTTCAGCAGCTCCGTCATCGCCTCGGGCAGGGCCTCGGCCAGCGGCCACAGGTCCTTCACGAGCTCCTTGGCGCCGAGCAGGCCGACGCCGACCTTGCCCTCGTAGGAGAAGACGGTGATGTTGAGCCCGGCGCCGTGGAAGACGGGGCCGAGCGGGTACAGACCGGTGACGCGGGCGCCGAGCAGATAGAGCGGCATCGGCGGGCCGGGCACGTTGGAGATGATCAGGTTGTGCACCACCGGGTGGCGCTCGGCCAGCCGCAGTGAGGAGTAGGCGCGCACGCCGAGGCCGAAAGCCGTGGCCGGCGAGAACTGGGCCCAGTCGGCGAGCATGTCGGCGTCGATGTCGTAGTGGTGGTCCTTGGACAGCCGGTTGGCCTCGGCGAGGAAGAACACGCGCGCGGCCGGGTCACCCAGGTGGGTGGGCAGCGAGGCGAAGAACGCGGACACCTTGTTGCTGCCGTGGTCGCGTTCGGTGCGCTCGTGCACGGACACCGGCACGGTCGCCACCAGCGGGTCTTCCGGCAGCTCGCCGCGGCCGAGCAGGAACTGCCGCAGCGCACCGGAAACGAGTGCCAGCACCACGTCGTTGACCGTGACGCCGAAGGCGTTCTTCACGCGCTTCACGTCGGCGAGGTCGACCTGGGCGTAGGCGACGCTGCGGTGGCCGGTGATCGTGCCGTTGAGCGACGTGCGGGGTGCGGTGAACGGGACCGGCATCCCCTTGCCGCGCAACGTCTTGCCGAGCCAGCGGGGCACGAGCTCCACCAGCTCGGGCAGCAGCTTCGCCATCTCGAACGGGCGGTGCACGAGTCCTTCCACGCTTTCGCGCAGGATCTCGACGCGCGTGGGCAGGCCGCTGTTGTGCTGCTTGTCCCGCGGGATCTCCGGCAGCGGTGCCTCCGGCTCGAGGCCCGCGAGGTAGGTGATCAGGCTGGCGCCTCCGACGCCGTCGATGCTCGCGTGGTGCATCTTGATGAGCACCGCGATGCCACCGTTGGACAAGCCCTCGATCACGTAGAACTGCCACAGCGGGTGCGCGCGGTCGAGCTGCTGGCCGGCGATGTGGGCGCACAGCTCGGCCAGCTCGCGGTCGTCGCCGGGGCCCGGCACGCCGATGCGGTGTAGGTGGTTGTCGAGGTCGAAGTCCTCGTCCTCGACCCACACCGGGTGACTGAGGTTCCAGAGTGGATTGTGCAGTTTGCGGCGGAATTCCGGAATCAGCGCGACGCGCTCGGCCAGCCGGCGCTGCAGCTCGCCGAACGAGTAGCCGCCGGGGATGGTGGACCCGTCGAGCGTGAGCAGCCCGCAGACGTGCAGGACCTGCGCAGGGGTCTCCAGGTAGAGGAAACTCGCATCCAGGCCGCTCAGTCGCTGCATGTCGTCAGGGTAAATCAGAACCGCGGACGGGGCGGGGCGCGGCGGTAGCATCGGGAAGGTGAAACCGGCCTTCCTCGCTCGCCGGGCCGCGCAGCTCGGCCTCACCGCCGTGGCCCTGCGCCCGCCGCGCCACCGCTTCACGTCGATCCCCGTGTTCTTTTCCGCGTGGCTCACCGACGAGCTGGCGCCACAGCTGCTGGCGCTCACCGCGTTGGACACCGCGCAGCACATCGCGCGGCACGGGCGGCGGTCGTCGAAGGCCGGGGTTGCCTTGGCCGCGCTGTCGGCGGCCGGGCTGGGCGCGCTCGTGGCCACGGCGCAGAAAGCCCGCGGCGAGGTCGAGTCGGCGCTCACCGAGGTCCTCGGCCCGGACTACTCCGAGCGGCTGGCGCACCCGCCGAGCCCCCGCGACCTGGCGACGCCGTGGGGGCAGCTCGCGCTGCCGTTCCGCGTCGGCCACGACCCGGACGTGGTGCGCGAGCGGGACATCCCGTACGCCCCGGGCGGCAAGCGGTTCCTGCTCGACGTCTTCCGGCCGGCGAAGCCGGTGACCGGCGCGCCCGTGCTGCTGCAGATCCACGGCGGCGCGTGGACGATCGGCACCAAGGACGAGCAGGGCCAGCCCCTCATGCGCCACCTCGCGCGCCGCGGCTGGGTGTGCGTGGCGATCAACTACCCGCTCGCGCCCGCCCACCGCTGGCCCGCGCACGTGGAGGCCGCGAAGCGCGCGCTGGTGTGGATCCGGTCGAACATCGCTTCGTACGGCGGGGATCCGGGCTTCGTGGCCGTGACGGGCGGCTCGGCGGGCGGGCACCTCGCCGCGCTGCTCGCGCTGAGCCAGAACGACCCGGCCCTGCAACCGGACTTCCCCGGCGCCGACACCAGCGTGCAGGCGTGCGTGCCGCACTACGGCGTCTACGACATCGCGGCCACCAGCGGCGCGGCCGAGAGCCAGTACCGCTTGGAGAGCCTGCTGGCCCGCCGCATCTTCTCCCCCGACCGCGACCCGGTGACCTACCTCGACGACTACATGGCCGCGTCCCCGCTCGACCGCGTCTCCGACTCGGCGCCGCCGTTCTTCGTGATCCACGGCCGCAACGACTCGCTCGTGCCCGTCGAGGAGGCCCGCGAGTTCGTCGCGCGGTTGCGCGCGGCGTCCAAGCAACCCGTCGCCTACGCCGAACTCGCGGGCGCGCAGCACGCGTTCGACATCTTCCCCTCGATCCGCAGCGCCCACGTGGTCCGGGGCGTGGAGCGGTTCCTCGACCACACCTACCGGGCGTGGGCCGCGGCGGACCGGTAGCTCAGGGTTTCGAGCGGCGCGTTCGGGTCCGCGCGGCCCGGCGGACACAGCAACGGCCCCCGCGCTCCGGCCTTTCGACCGTCGCGTGAGGGCCGCCGCAGGGCGATGAAAGCCTCAGGGTTCGAGCGGCGCGTTCGGGTCGCCGAGCCGATCGGCGTCGATCGGGCCTTCGGCGCGGATGAGGGCCTTGAGCTGGTCGCCGACGTCCCAGACGTTGACGTTCATGCCGGCCAGCACATGGCCGTCGCGGAGCCAGAAGGCGATGAACTCGCGCGCCTCGACGTCGCCGCGGAAGACGACGCGGTCGTAGGCGCCCGGGTCGACGTGGCCGTGGTACTCCATGCCCAGGTCGTACTGGTCGGTGAAGAAGTACGGGAGTTCGTCGTAGGTGGCGTCCTGGCCGGCCATCGCGGCGGCGGCGACGGCGGGCTGGTTGAGGGCGTTGGCCCAGTGCTCCACGCGCACGTGCTTGCCGAGGAGCGGGTGCAGCGCGGAGGCGATGTCGCCGACGGCGAAGACGTCCGGGTCGGTGGTGCGCAGGGACGAGTCGACCACCACGCCGTTGTCCACGGCCAGGCCCGCGGCCTGCGCGAGCTCGACGTTGGGCGCGGCGCCGACCGCGACGAGCACAGCGTCGGCGGCGACCTCGGTGCCGTCGTCGAGACGGACGCCCGTGGCCTTGCCGCCGTCGGTGGTGATGGCCTCGACCTGCACGCCGAGGCGCAGGTCCACGCCGCGGGCGCGGTGCAGGTCGGCGAAGACCGTGGCGACCTCGCGGCCAAGCACGGCCAGCAGCGGCAGCTCCGCGACCTCCAGCACGGTCACCTCGGCCCCGGCCTCACGCCCGGCGGCCGCGACCTCAAGGCCGATCCAGCCCGCGCCGATCACGGCCAGGCGCGTGCCGGCGGTGAGCGTCTCCTTGAGCTTCGCGGAGTCGGCGAGGCGGCGCAGGTAGTGCACGCCCTCGGCGTCGGCGCCTGGGATCGGCAGGTGCCGCGGGCTCGAGCCGGTGGCCAGCAGGAGCTTGTCGTAGCCCACGGTCTCGCCGCCCTCGAGGCGGACCACGTGGTTGTCGCGGTCGATGGCGGTGGCCGTGGCGCCCAGGCGCAGGTCGACGTCGTGCTCGGCGTACCAGCCCTCCTCGTGCACGAACACGCTGTCGCGCTCGGCTTTGCCGGCGAGGAAGTCCTTGGACAGCGGCGGGCGCTCGTAGGGCCGGTCGGGTTCGTCGCCGATGAGCGTCACCCGTCCGGCGAACCCCTGGGTCCGCAGTGCCTCAGCGGCCTTGGCGCCGGCCAAGCCCGCGCCGACGATGACAAAACCCTGCTCTGGCAAAGGAAACAACTCCTTTATGCGTTGACGCCCGTGAGTGCGAAGAACTCCTGGCGGGAGCGGGCATCCTCCCGCAACGTGCCCAGCAGTGTCGAGGTGACGGTGCTGGAGCCGGTGGCCTGCACGCCGCGCAGCGTCATGCACGTGTGCTCGGCCTCGATGACCACGCCGACTCCCTTCGGGGTCAGCTGCTCGCCCAGCCAGCCCGCGACCTGCTTCGTGAGCCGCTCCTGCACCTGCGGCCGGCACGCGAAGTGCTCGACCACGCGCGCGAGCTTCGACAGGCCGAGGATGCGGTCGCCCGGCAGGTAGCCGACGTGCGCGACGCCCGTGAACGGCAGCAGGTGGTGCTCGCACACCGACCGTACGGGGATGTCGCGGGCCAGCACCAGCTCGTCGTAGCCCTCGTCGTTGGGGAACGTGGTGAGGTCGAACGAGCGTGGCGTGAACAACTCCGCGTACGCGCGCGCCATGCGCTCGGGCGTGCCCTGCAGGCTCTCCGTGTCCAGGCTGACGCCGAGCGCCCGCAGGAAGTCGCCGGCGGCGCGCGCGGCGGCGGCGAGGTCGATGCCGGGGTCGGGTTCGTGGACGACGTGCAGAGCAGAGCCGGAGCGCATGGGGACCCCTCGGGGTTCGGCGGGTTTTCGTCCATGAGTATTGGTCTTATTGCCGGTCTCGGTCAAGGTGACCAGTTCAACAGGGTTAACTGATACTTGCGGACACCCTCGTAGGCGTTATCGTGGACCCGTGACGACTGAGCACGCCGCTCCCGCGATCAAGGCCGTGGCCGCGCTGGAGGAGGACCTGCGCCGCGGGATGTACACGTTCATCCGCGGCTCGGTGCGGCCCGTCACGCGCGACGAGGCCGCCGCGTCGGTCGGGATCTCGCGCAAGCTCGCCGCGTTCCACCTCGACAAGCTCGTGGACGCCGGCCTGCTGCGCTCGCGCTACGAGGCCGTCGGCGGCATCCGCAAGGTCGGCCGCACCCCGAAGGTCTACGAACCCGCCGACACCGACTTCGCCGTCACCATCCCGCCCCGCCGCCACGGCGTGCTCGCCGACATCCTCCTCGACGCCGTCGTCACCGAAACCGAGGGCGAAACCGCCCGCGTCGCCGCCCTGCGCGTGGCGCGCGAGCGCGGCGAAGAACTGGGCACCACCGAACGCACCTCCCTGCGCCCCGGCCGCCTCGGCGCCGAACGCGGCCTGACGCTCACCGAAACCGTCCTCGCCCGGCAGGGATTCGAGCCGCGCCGCGAGACGCCGACCTGCGTGCGGCTGCGCAACTGCCCGTTCCACCCGCTGGCGGGCAAGGCGCCTGACCTGGTGTGCGGCATCAACCAGGCGTTCCTGGGCGGCATCGTCGCGGGTCTGGAGGTGCCCGGTGTCGATGCGGTGCTGATCGATCCCGCGCCCGGTGGGTGCTGCGTGGAGCTGCGGGCGGATCAGCCCGGCGGGTAGGCGACGTCGAGGGCGCTCGTGGACGGCGGGCCGTCGAGCTGCCAGGCCGGGCCGGTGCGCAGGAAGCGGTACCAGCGGTGGTCGCGGCCGTAGCGGAGTTGCAGGGGGCCTTGGGTCACGCGGTTGCGCCAGGTCGTGATGGGGTCGGGGAGGCCGGTGTCCGAGAGGCAGGCGCGGGCGTCCGCGAGCGGGCCCGGGCCCGGTGACCACGTTTCGCGCAGGGCGGCGAGGCCGCCGCGGCCGGCTTCGCGCCAGGCGCCCGCCCGGGTGGTGAGTTCGGGCAGCGCGACACCAGCGGCCAGGGCCAGGGCGGGGAGTTCCTCGGGCGGGCGGGCGGCGGCGCGGCGGGCCAGGTCTTCCTCGAACGTCAGCTCGGCCGCGGTGCCGCCCGAAACGAGCAGGTCACGGGCGAGGGAGGCGGCGTCGGTGGCGAGGGTGGCGAGAGTGGCCGAGGTCCAGCCCGTGCTCGGTGGCGGGTCGAGGTCGAGGACGGCGGGCGGGCCGGCGACGTCGGGCACCGGCGGCAACCGGGGAACTGCCGTGACGCGGCGGGCGTACGCGCGCTTCGGGGTGAGGCCGGGGTCGTGGACCTTCTTGTGCTGCGGGCGGTCGGGGGCGCGCAGCGTGCGCAGCCGGGCGAGGACCTCGTCGCGGGGGCGACCGCGGAGTTTGAAGAGCACGAACGGGTCGGTGTCGACCTCGTCGGCCACGACGTAGTACACGGCGGCGACGTGTTTGCACGGGTTCGCCGAGTCGGGGCACGAGCAGCGCGGCCGAAGGTCACCCGGTCCGGGGAGCAGGTCGGCTCCCGCCTGACGTGCTTGCGCGGCCAGCTCCTCGGGCAGCTCTCCGTCGAGCAACGCGGCGGTGTGGCCGAGGCGGCGGCCGACGACGACGAGCAGCGTGTCCCACTGCTGCGGCGAGAACTCGCGCATCCGGATCGTCACGCGGTACGGCTCGGGCCGGCTCCCACGCACGCGCGCGGTGACCTCGCCGGCGCCGACGTGCAGCTCGCTCACGGTGTCCTTGCGCGCGTACGTGCGCCCGCGCGGCAGGCGGTTCGGGTCGACGCTCGCGCGCTGCTCCAGCGCCTCCACCCAGGCGCGGCCCCACCAGGTGTTGCCGAATGTCCTTCGGGGCGGCATCACCCACCTCCGAGCCGCACGAGGTCGGCGAGCTGGTCGTCGGACAGTTCCGTGATCCAGTCCTCCCCCGCGCCGACCACGGCCTCGGCCAGCCCGCGTTTCGCCTCGAGCACCGTGGCGATGCGCTCCTCCAGCGTGCCCTCGGCGATCAACCGGTGGACCTGCACCGGCCGGTCCTGCCCGATCCGGTACGCGCGGTCTGTCGCCTGGTCCTCCACGGCGGGGTTCCACCAGCGGTCGTAGTGGATCACGTGCGTCGCGCGCGTCAGGTTGAGCCCGACGCCACCCGCCTTGAGCGACAACAGGAACACCGGCACCTCGCCGGACTGGAACGACGCCACCAGCTCGTCGCGCCGCTTCGGCCCGACCTCGCCCGACAGCAGCGCGACGGGCAGCCCGCGGTCGGCGAGCCGGCGTTCGAGCAGGCGGCACAGCTGCACGTACTGGCTGAACACGAGCACGCTGTCGCCCTCGTCGAGGACTACGTCGAGCAGTTCCTCGAACGCGGCGAGCTTGCCGGAGCGTCCGGTGAGGACTCCCCCGCTCTCCTTGAGGAACTGCGCGGGGTGGTTGCAGATCTGCTTGAGCTCGGTGAGCAGCTTGAGCACCTGCCCACGCCGCTGCACACCCTGCGACGCGCGGATCTCGGCCAAGTTCTCGCGCACGACGGCCTCGTACAGCGTGGTCTGCTCGGCCGTGAGCGGCACGAACCGGTCGGTCTCGGTCTTGCGCGGCAGCTCCGGCGCGATGTCCGGGTCGGTTTTCTTGCGCCGCAACAGAAACGGGCGCACGGTCGTGGCCAGCCGCTCCGTGGCGGTCTGGTCGCGGTCGCGCTCGATGGGCCGCGCGACGGTGCGGCGGAAGCGGTCGAGCGGGCCGAGCAGACCCGGTGTCGTCCAGTCCATCAAGGACCACAGCTCGGTGAGCCGGTTCTCCACGGGCGTGCCGGTGAGCGCCACGCGCGCGGCGGCCGGGACCTTCCGCAGCTCTTTCGCCGTGGCGGACAACGGGTTCTTCACGTGCTGGGCCTCGTCGGCGGCGACGAGCCCCCAGTCCGCTTCGGACAGTGTCGCGCGGTCGCGGCGGACCACGCCGTAGGTGGCGAGCACGACCTCGTCGGGCAGCAGGTCGTCGAGGTGGCGGCCGCCGCCGTGGAAGCGGCGCACGCGCACGTCCGGCGCGAACCTGGCGAACTCGCGTTCCCAGTTGCCGAGCAGCGACGTCGGGCAGACGACCAGCGTGGGCCCGGCTTTCAGCGCGCGGCGGTGCAGGTGCAGCGCGATGAGCTGGATGGTCTTGCCCAGGCCCATGTCGTCGGCAAGGCACGCGCCGAGACCGAGGCCCGTCATCGTGGCGAGCCAGCCGACGCCCGCGAGCTGGTACGGCCGCAGGGTCGCCGCGAGTCCGTCGGGCGGGCCGACCGGCGCGGAGTCGCGTTCCTTGAGCCGGTCGACCAGCCCGGCGAGCGCGGGCTGCGCGGCGAATTCCACGGTTTCGCCGTCCAGCTCCAGCTCGCCCGTGAGCGCCGCGGCCAGCGCCTCGGCGCCGGTGAGCTTGCGGTTGCGCTTGGCGCGCATCCGGGCGAGCAGGCGCGGGTCGAGCTTCACCCACTGGCCGCGCAGGCGGACGAGCGGCCGCTTGGCCTCGGCCAGCGTGGCGACCTCCTCGTCGGTCAGCTCGTCGCCGCCGAGCGACAGGCGCCAGCGGAACTCCAGCAGGCCGTTGAGGGGGAACGCGGGGCCCGCCTCGCTGGCCGGCGCCTGCGTCGCGCTCGCCTTCGCGCGGACTTCGCCGGCGAAGAGATCCTTGGGCCACAACACTTCGATGCCGGCGCTGCCCAGCTCGCGGCCGCCTGAGCCGAGCAGGTCCACGACGTCGTCATCGGACAGGGCCAGTTCCGTCGGCGCGGCTTCGGCGAGCACGCGGCCGAGCGGCGGCCACGCTCGCGCGCCACGGCGCAGGCCGAGCAGCAGCTGGGTTTCCACTTGGTCGCCGAGGCGGTGCAGCACGGCGTCGGGCGCGTCCCAGAGCGTCGCGGCTTCGACGACCAGGCTCGGCTCGAGCGCGGACCGCACGGCCAGCACGCCCGCGAACTGCTCGTCTTCGCGCGCTTCGACCCTCAGGATCAGCTGCGCGCCGTGGGGCCCGCGGGCGTCCAGCTCGGTGAGCCACGCCGCCCCGTCCGGCCCGACCAGCGTCGGCTCGGCCTCCGCGAACGCCGGCACACCCGCCCCGACGGACGCGGCGGGGCTGCGCACCAGCACGTCGGCCGCCGCGTCCCACAACGCCCGGACCAGCGACTCCGGCGAATGCAGCCGGATCCGCTTCACCCCGGACAACGGCAACGCGTGCGCCTCCGGCGGCAACGCCGACGCGAGCCCCCGCACCAATTCCTCGTCGGCCGCGTCCAGCGGCCCCACCCGCCACGACCCCACACCACCGGCCGTGAGCGCCGGCCGCAACCGCCCACGCGCCACGAGGTTGACCCCGGCGTTCACCACCGCCGACCACGCGGCGATCGCCGGGCTCACGTCGTCGGGCACCACCAGCAGCCGCGGGATCGCGCGCGCCAGCGGAACGAGGCGGGCGTCCACCTTGGTGCGCGCGAACTTCTTGTCGTTGGGCAGCACTAGCTCGATCGCGGTGTCCCCCGCGACCTCGTCGCCCCACAACGCCAGCACACCCTCCCGCGGCGGGTCCGAGGGAAGGTAGGTGGCCTGGGTCAGTGCGCCGAACTCCACGCCCAGCACCGTAGGGCAGGGGTACGACAAACGGCTCAGCGCGCCCCAGCGTCCCGGACTCCAGCGCCCCAATGCGGCGTTCGGTGCGCTCAACGCAACCAACGCCGCATTGGGGTGCGCGCCGGACGGGTCAGCGCGGGAGGCCCAGCACCCGCTCGGCCACTGCCGAGAGCAACACCTGGGTGGTGCCGCCGGCGATGGAGAGACAGCGGGTGAGGAGGAACTCGTGGGTCGGCGGGGTGTCGGGGAGCAGGTCCGGGGCGAGGTCGAGGGCGAATTCCGCGACCGACTGCCGGTGGCGGACACCCAGGAGCTTCGCGACCGAGGACTCCGCGCCTGGGCCTTGGCCGTCGAGGCGGCGGAGGGTGGCGCGCAGGTCCAGGACGGAGCAGGCGCTGCCGGAGCCGATGAGGGCTCCGAGCCGTTCGCGGGTGGACGAGTCGAGCGTGCAACCCAAGCCGCCCAGGCCACCCAGCTCTCCCCGGCCGACCAGGCCAACCACGCCGCCCGGACCGCCCTGCTCTCCCCGGCCAACCTGCTCTCCCCGGCCAACCTCGTCGCCCGGGCCGAGCCGGCCGCCCAGCTCAGCGACCAGAGCCTCCACACCCTCGCCCGCCGCGGAGCCCTTGCCGAGGGCTACGCGTTCGCCGGCGAGGGTGGTGCGGGCCAGGCGCCAGCCGTCGCCCGGAGATGCGACGACGCCGGTGTCCGGGACGAAGACGTCGTCGAGGAAGACCTCGTTGAAGACGCTCGCGCCGGTGATCTCGCGCAGCGGGCGCGTGGTGATGCCGGGCGTGCGCATGTCGACGAGGAAGTACGTGATGCCTTTGTGCTTGGGCGCGTCGGGGTCGGTGCGGGCCAGGCAGATGGCCCAGTCGGCCTCGTGCGCGAGCGAGGTCCACACCTTCTGCCCGCTGAGGCGCCAGCCGCCGTCGACGCGGCGGGCGGCGGTGCGCAGCGATGCCAGGTCGGAGCCCGCGGCGGGTTCGCTGAACAGCTGGCACCACGTCAGCTCGCCGCGCAGCGTGGGGCCGGTGAACCGCGCGCGCTGCTCGTCGGTGCCGTGTTCGAGGATCGTCGGGACGGCCCACGCGCCGATCACGAGGTCCGGCCGGCGCACTCCGGCCTCCGCCAGGGCCGCGTCGATGCGCAGCTGCTCGGCGGCTCCGGCGCCCCGGCCGAAAGGCTCAGACCAGTGCGGCGCCAGCAGTCCCGCGTCGGCCAGCGCGACACGACGGCCGTCTTCCGGCAGGGCGGCGATCTCCGCCACGAGCCGGGTGAGCTCCGGTGAGTCGTCCACTGCCACGTCGAGCGTGCGCCGCTGCCCCGCCAGCGCGAGGTCGGCCGCGCGCTGCCGCCACCGCGCCGAGCCGCCGAGCCAGTGCCGCAAGGCAAGAGCACGGCGCAAGTACAGGTGGGCCGGGTGCTCCCACGTGAAGCCGATGCCGCCCAGTACCTGGACGCAGTCCTTGGCGTTGTCCACGGCCGCGTCGAGCGCCACCGCCGCCGCGCTCGCCACCGCGACCGCGTGCTGTGGGCCGAAAGCCGCCGTCGCGGCGTCCCACGCCAGTGCCTCCGCCGCCTCGGCGCGGCACAGCATCTCGGCGGACAGGTGCTTCACCGCCTGGAACGCCCCGATCACCTGCCCGAACTGCTCCCGCACCCGCGCGTACTCCACCGCCGTCGTCAGGCACCACCGCGCAACCCCCGCCGCCTCCGCCACGGCCAGCGTTGCCGCGAAATCCGAGACGTCCGGCAGCTCCAGCACGTCCGCGACGGGCACCCGGTCGAAATGCACCCGCGCGAGCGGACGCGAGAAGTCGAAGGGCGCCAACGGTTCCACGCACACGCCCGCGGCGCCGGGCGGCAGCAGCACGTGACCGCTCGGCACCGGCACCAGCAGCCACGCGCCCGCATCCGCACCCGGCACCGCTCCCGACGAACCCTGCAGAAACCCGTCGGCACAAGGCGCTTCGAGCAGCACTGCCACCCGAGCGCCACCGTCCGCGATCGCCTCAACCACGTCCCCGTCACCGAGCAGCAGCCCGGCCAACGCCGTGCTCAGCAACGGTCCCGGGACCAGCTCCGAAGCCGCCGCAGCCAGCCCCGCCGCCAGATCCGCCACAGTGCCGCCGGCGCCACCCACCGACGGCGGCAACGCGACCCCGAACAACCCCAGGTCGGCGAACCGCGCGGGCAACTGGGCGCCGGTCCCCTCGGCCGCGCGCACGGCCGCGACCGGATCGTGGGCCCGGGACCAGTCGTGGATCGCGGCGGCCAGCGCCGCCTGTTCGCCGGTGAGCGCGACCGCCATCGGGGCCTCCTCGCGGTACGGGACTACTCGCGAGTGTAGAACGTGTTACAGTTTTTCGGCCAGCGGGTTGGTAGTTGAACGTTTCGCCAGGGAAGGTACGCTGAACGCAGAACTGGAACGAGTTCCGCAAGACAGGAGAAGGCCGATGCCGGGCAAGGCGAAGGCTCCGGCGGCGAAGGCGCGCACCGGACTGGGCACCATCGGCGAGGAGCTCGGCTCCGCGGCGCAGCGCGACCGCCGTCGCCGCATCATCGACGCCACGCTCGCGCTGGCCTCCAAGGGCGGCTACGACGCCGTGCAGATGCGGGCCGTCGCCGAGAGGGCCGACGTGGCGCTGGGCACGCTCTACCGCTACTTCCCGTCGAAGATCCACCTGCTCGTGTCCGGCCTCGCGCGGCAGTTCGAGCGGGCACAGGAGAAGCTCGAACGCGCCGCCATCCCGGGCGAGACCCCCGCGGAGCGGCTGATGTTCGTGCTGGGCCGCAACACGCGGCTCATGCAGCGCGACCCGCACCTGACCGAGGCGATGGTGCGCGCGTTCATGTTCGCCGACACGTCCGCCGCGGCCGAGGTCGAGGTCGTCGGCCGGCTCATGGAGGACATGTTCGCGCAGGCCATGGGCATCGCCGAGCCGACGGAGTCCGATCGCGACATCTTCCACGTCGTCGCCGACGTGTGGATGGCCAACCTCGTGGCGTGGGTGACGCGCCGGGCGTCAGCCGCCGACGTCGCCCACCGTCTCGAGCTGTCGGTCCACCTGCTGCTGGACAAGTAGGGCCCGCGAGCGACGAAAACCCGCGGGCCCCAGCCGTCACGCCGTGAGCTTCGGCAGGACTTCCTTGCCGAAGACGTCGAGGAACTGGTCTTGGTTGCGGCCGACGTTGTGGATGTAGATGCGGTTGAAGCCGGCGTCGACGTACTTCTGCAGCGCCGCCCGGTGCACGTCGGGGTCCGAGGAGACGACCATGCGGCCCTCGAAGTCCTCGCGGCGCACGAGCTTGGCCATCTGCGCGAAGTCGAACGGCGAACGCACGTCGGCCTTCGGGAACTTCATGCCACCGTTGGGCCACTGGTCCATGGCGTTGGCCCACGCGGTTTCGTCGTCCTCGGCCCAGGACAGGTGCACCTGCAGCAGCTTCGGCATCTCGTCGCCGTTTTTGCCGGCCTTTTTCGCGCCCGCGTTGAAGTTCTCCAGGATCCCCGCGAGCTTCTCGATCGAGGCGCCCGGCGTGATCAGCCCGTCGGCCAGCTCCCCGGTCTTGCGCGAGGTGTACGGACCGGCCGAAGCGATGTACACCGGCGGCGGCGTGTCCGGCAGCGTCCACAGGCGAGTGGTGTGCAGCTTGAAGAACTCGCCGTTGTGCTTGACGTCCTTGCCCGTGAACAGCTTCCGGATCACCTCCAGCGCCTCGAACATCCGCCGCACGCGCTCGGGTGCCTCGGGCCAGTAACCGCCGATGATGTGCTCGTTGAGCGCCTCACCCGACCCGATCCCCAACCACGTGCGGCCCGGATACGTGGCCTCCAGCGTCGCCGCGGCCTGCGCCACCATCGCCGGGTGCAACCGGAACGACGGACACGTCACCCCGGGCCCCAGGTCACCGGTGGTGTTCTCCGCCAGCGACGCCAGCATGCTCCACACGAACGAGGACTCACCCTGCTGCGGAACCCACGGCTGGAAGTGATCCGCCGCCATCTGCCCCGAAAAGCCCCGCTCCTCGCCCGCCTTCGCCAACCGAATCGACTCCCGCGGCGAAAACTGCTCCAACGCAGCCGCAAGACCGATCTGCACACCACTCACGCGAAATCCGCTCCTTCACCGGTACTTTTCGACGACCTCGACGAGGGCGTCGAGCCTGCTCAGGGTCTCCGCTTCGGGCCGCGTGCCGAGCAGGAACGTGATGCGCTCCACCCCGGCTTCGGCGTAGGCCTCCAGCAGAGCCTCGTTCTTGCTGCCCACCGCGAACATCGACACCGACGTACCAGGGGCGAACTCGTCGCGCAGGGCCATGAGTTTCCCGACCCGCTCGGGCGCGACCACGGAGTTCGGCATCCACACCCCGCCGTGCCGGGCCGCCCGCCGCGCCGCGTGCCGGCTGTTGCCGCCGACGTAGATCGGCGGGTGCGGCTTCTGCGCCGGCTTCGGGTACGCGACGGCGCGGTCGAAATGCGTGAACTCGCCGTGGAAGGTCGCTTCCTCCTCGGTCCACAGCTGTTTCATCGCGTCCAGCCGCTCGTCGAGCAGCCGGCCGCGCGCGTCGGGATCGGTGCCGTGGTCGCGCATCTCCTCGAGGTTCCAGCCCGCGCCCACGCCGAACACCACGCGCCCGCCCGAGAGGTGATCGAGCGAGGCGACCTCCTTGGCCGTCTGGATCGGGTCGCGCTGCGCCAGCAGGGCGACGCCGGTGCCCAGCAGCAGCGTCGAGGTCACCGAAGCGGCGGCTGTGAGCGCCACGAACGGGTCGTACATCCGGTAGTACATCCGCGGGAGCTCCCCGCCCGCCGGGTACGGCGACTGCCGGTCGGCGGGGATGTGCGAGTGCTCCCCGACGAACAGCGAGTCGAACCCGCGTTCCTCGACCCCGCGCGCGAGCGCGTCTGGCCGGATGCCCTCGTCGGTCACAAAACTGAAGATCCCGAACTTCACGAGGCCATCCCGTGGTCCGCCGCGAGCCGCGCGAAGCCGTCGAGCGCGGCCAGCGTCTCGGCTTCCGGCAGCGTGGGCAGCATGAAGGTGTAGCGCTCCACGTCGGCCGCGGCGTACCGCTTCACGGTGTCCGCGTCGGCCGCACCGCCGAAAACCGTCACCGGCACGTCCGTCCGCCCCAGCTCCGCCAGCTCCCCGCGCACGCGGCGGATGGCTTCGCTCGTCGTCGAGGAGATCGGCATCCAGGCGTCGCCGTGGCGAGCCAGGCGGCGCACCGCGGCACGGCTGTCACCGCCGATGTAGATCGGCGGGTGCGGCTTCGACACCGGCTTGGGCCACGCGAAGATCGGATCGAAGTTCACGTGCTTGCCGTGGTAAGACGCCTCGTCCTGCGTCCAGATCGCCTTCAACGCCTCGAGCTGCTCGTCCATCAGCGCGCCCCGGGTGGCCGGGTCCGTGCCGTGGTTGGCCATCTCCTCCCGGTTCCAGCCCACACCGACGCCCAGCGCCACGCGCCCGCGCGACACCAGGTCCAGCGAAGCGACCTCCTTGGCCGTGTGGATCACGTCGCGCTGCACCAGCAGCGCAACGCCGGTGCCCAGCACCAGGTTCGACGTGTTCACCGCCGCGGCGGTGAGCGCCACGAACGGGTCCAGCGTGCGGTAGTACACCCGCGGCAGGTCACCGCCGCCCGGGTACGGGGTCTCGCGGCTCACGGGGATGTGCGAGTGCTCGGCGAGGAACAGCGAGTCGAAACCCCGCTCCTCCAGCGCCTCACCCAGCACGTCAGGGCGGATGCCTTCATCGGTCACGAATGTGGAGATCCCGAACTTCATTGGATCATCGAACCACGGCTCACCGGTGGCTCGCCGCGAGCCGGGCGAGGTCGTCGAGCGCGGCCAGCGTCTCGGCTTCCGGCAGCGTCGGCAGCATGAACGTGTAGCGCTCCACGCCGGCCTCGGCCAGGCGCTTCACGTCGTCGCTGTCGGCCGCGGCGCCGAAGACCGTGAAGGGCACGTTGGTGCGACCCTGCTCGGCGAGCCACTCGCGCACGCGCCGGATCTCGTCGGACGGGGTGTGCTGGCGCGGCAACCAGGCGTCGCCGAGGCGGGCCAGCCGGCGCAGTGCGGCCGGGCTCTCGCCACCGACGTAGATCGGCGGGTGCGGCTTCTGCACGGGCTTGGGCCACGCGAAAATCGGGTCGAAGTCCACGAACTTGCCGTGGTAGGCGGCCTCGTCCTGCGTCCAGATCGCCTTGAGCGCCTCGATCTGCTCGTCGATCAGCGCGCCACGAGTGGTCGGGTCCGTGCCGTGGTTGGCCATCTCCTCCCGGTTCCAGCCCACACCGACGCCGAACGCCACCCGGCCGCGCGACACCAGGTCGAGGGACGCGACCTCCTTGGCCGTGTGGATCACGTCGCGCTGGATCAGCAACGCGATGCCCGTGCCCAGCACGAGGTTCGACGTGTTCACCGCGGCCGCGGTCAGCGCGATGAACGGGTCCAGCGTGCGCTTGTACTTCTCGGGCAGGTCAGCGCCACCGGGGTAAGGGCTCTCCCTGCTCACGGGGATGTGCGAGTGCTCGGCGAGGAAGAGCGAGTCGAAGCCCCGCTCCTCCAGCGCCTCGCCCAGCACGTCGGGGCGGATGCCTTCATCGGTCACGAACGTGGAGATCCCGAAGTCCATGCCTCGTTCTACCCGATGCGGCGGCACCCTATTCCCGCCGTCGTTGACACCTCACCGGATCGGTCGGCACGATTAAAATCAGCACTTGTTGAAAAGGAGGTCCGCCATGAGCGCCGAGAACACCGACTTCGACCAGGTGTACCAGGGCCGGAGCCCCCTGGGCGACACCGTGCCGTGGGACATCAAGGCCCCGCAGCCGGCGCTGGTCGCTCTCGAGAACGCCGGCGGGTTCCGCGGCGAGGTGCTCGACGTCGGCTGCGGGCTCGGCGAGAACGCGGTGTTCCTCGCCTTGCGCGGACACCGCGTTACTGGCGTCGACGGCTCCCCGACAGCCCTTCGCGAAGCACGGGCACGGGCCGCGGCGAAAGGGCTGGAGATCACCTTCGAGGTCGCCGACGCCACCCGATTGGAAGGCTTCGAGGACCGATTCGACACCGTCCTCGACAGCGCGCTTTACCACTGCCTGACCGAAGAGCAGCGGCGCAGTTACATCGCGGCGCTCGTCCGGGTCACGCGCCCCGGAGCGCGGCTGCACCTGCTCTGCTTTTCCGAAGCCGTGCCCGAGAGCTTCCCCGGGCCGTTCCGGATCGGCGAACGGAACCTGCGGGAGACCGTCGGCCGCGGCTGGCGGATCACCAGCTTGGTCCCGGCGCTCTACACCATTTCCCTCACGCTGGAAGAGCTGCGCGACGCGGCGCGCACGATCCAGCCGGGCGAGACCGGCGACCTCACCGCGTTGGACGAGCTGGAACAGGACGAACAGGGCCGGATCCGCGCGCCGGCCTGGCAGCTGGCCGCCGAACGCGCGTGACCCGGCCCTTTCCGACGACAGGAAGGGTCAGACGTTGCGCCGGTACTGACCGCCGACCTCGAAGAACGCGTCGGTGATCTGCCCGAGCGAGCAGACCCGTGCGGCATCCATCAGCACCCCGAACAGGTTGCCGCCGCGGGTCGCCGCCTCGCGCAGGGCCTTCAGTGCCTGCTGAGCGTCTTCGCCGTGGCGGTGCTGGAAGTCGGCGAGCCGGTCGAGCTGCGACTTCTTCTCGTCCTCCGTGGCGCGGGCCAGCTCGACCTCCACGCCCTCCTCACCCGCGTGCGGGTTGCGGAAGGTGTTGACGCCGATGATCGGCAGCGAGCCGTCGTGCTTCTTGCGCTCGTAGAGGATCGACTCGTCCTGGATCTTGCCGCGCTGGTAACCCGTCTCCATCGCGCCGAGCACGCCGCCGCGCTCGGAGATCCGGTCGAACTCGACCAGCACGGCTTCCTCGACCAGGTCGGTGAGCTCGTCGATGATGAACGAGCCCTGCAGCGGGTTCTCGTTCTTCGACAGGCCCCACTCCTTGTTGATGATCATCTGGATCGCCATCGCGCGGCGCACCGACGACTCCGACGGCGTGGTGATGGCCTCGTCGAACGCGTTGGTGTGCAAGGAGTTCGCGTTGTCGTACAGCGCGCACAGCGCCTGCAGCGTCGTGCGGATGTCGTTGAAGCTCATCTCCTGCGCGTGCAGCGAGCGGCCCGAGGTCTGCACGTGGTACTTGAGCTTCTGCGACCGCTCGTTGGCGCCGTAGCGCTCGCGCATGGCCACGGCCCAGATCCGCCGCGCCACCCGGCCGAGCACCGAGTACTCGGCGTCCATGCCGTTGGAGAAGAAGAACGACAGGTTGGGCGCGAAGTCGTTGATGTCCATGCCGCGCGCGAGGTAGGACTCGACGTAGGTGAACCCGTTGGACAGCGTGAAAGCCAGCTGCGAGATGGGGTTCGCGCCGGCTTCGGCGATGTGGTAGCCCGAGATCGACACCGAGTAGAAGTTGCGCACCTCGTGCTTAATGAACCACTCCTGGATGTCCGCCATCATGCGCAGGCTGAACTCCGTGGAGAAGATGCAGGTGTTCTGCCCCTGGTCTTCCTTGAGAATGTCGGCCTGCACGGTGCCGCGCACGTTCTTCAGCGCCCACGCGCGCAGCTCGGCGGACTCCTCCGCGGACGGCTCGCGACCGTGCTCGGCGCGGAAGGCGTCGAGTTTCTGGTCGATCGCGGTGTTGAGGAAGAACGCGAGGATCGTCGGCGCCGGGCCGTTGATCGTCATCGACACTGACGTGTTCGGCGCGGTGAGGTCGAAGCCGTCGTAGAGCACCTTCATGTCCTCGATCGTCGCGATCGAGACGCCCGAGGTGCCGACCTTGCCGTAGATGTCCGGGCGGGTGTCGGGGTCGTGGCCGTAGAGGGTCACGGAGTCGAAGGCCGTGGACAGTCGCTTGGCCTCGGAGTCGGCCGAGAGCAGCTTGAACCGGCGGTTGGTGCGGAAGGCGTCGCCCTCGCCGGCGAACATGCGCGCCGGGTCCTCGCCGTCGCGCTTGAACGGGAACACGCCCGCCGTGTAGGGGAAGTACCCGGGCAGGTGTTCGCGGCGCAGGAACGAGAGCAGCTCACCGGATTCGGTGTAGCGCGGCAGGGCGACGCGCGGGATCCGGTTGCCCGACAACGTGTCGCGCCACAGCTGCGTGCGCAGCTCCTTGTCGCGGACCTTCACCACGAGCTCGTCCTCGCGGTACTCCTCCGACAGCGCCTGGAACCGCTCCAGCAGCTGGGTGGTCTCGCCGTCCACATCGGACTCGGCGGCCGCGAGCAGCCCGTCGAGCGCGTCCGTGGCGGCGTCCACTGTGTCCAAAGCGACCTTCGCGGCGGCCAGGTGCTCGCGCTTGCGCACGGCAGCGACCTGCTTCTCGGTCTGCTCGTGGTAGCCGCGCACGGTCTCGGAGATCTCCGAGAGGTAGCGCGCCCGGTTGCCCGGGATGACCGTGCTCGCGTCGGTGGACACCTTGCCCTCGACGGCGGGCAGCACGCCGGCCGACACCGAAAGCCCACGCTCGGCGAGGTGGTCGCGCAGATTCTGGTACAGCGCGGTCACGCCGTCGTCGTTGAACTTCGCGGCGCTCGTGCCGAACACCGGCATGTCCTCGGGAGCCTTGTCGAAAGCCTCGCGGTTGCGCACCAACTGGCGCGCGACATCGCGGCGGGCGTCCTCGGCGCCGCGGCGCTCGAACTTGTTGATGGCCACCACGTCGGCGAAGTCGAGCATGTCGATCTTCTCCAGCTGCGACGCGGCGCCGAACTCCGGCGTCATCACGTACAGCGACTCGTCCACGTAGTCGACGATGCCCGCGTCGCCCTGGCCGATGCCCGGCGTCTCCACGATCACGAGGTCGTAACCCGCGGCCTTGCACGCGAGGATCGATTCGCGCATCCCGGCGGGGATCTCGCCGCTGGTGGTGCGGGTGGCGATGGAGCGGAAGTACACCGGTGAGCCGTCGAGGCAGTTCATCCGGATGCGGTCACCGAGCAGCGCGCCGCCGCCCTTGCGTCGCGACGGGTCCACGGCGAGCACCGCGATCCGCAGCTTGTCCTCCTGGTCGAGGCGGAAGCGGCGGATGAGCTCGTCGGTCAGCGACGACTTGCCGGAACCGCCGGTGCCGGTGATGCCGAGTACGGGTACGTGGCGCTTCTCGGCGGCCTCGGTGATGGCGGCGAGCCAGTCTTCGGGCAGTTTTTCACGCTGCAGCTGGGTGATCACCCGCGCGAGCGCCGGCACGTCGCCGGAGAGCAGCTTGTCGACGGACACCGGCGGCTGAGCCGAGAGGTCCACGTCGCAGGCCTTGATCATCAAGTTGATCATGCCCGGCAGGCCCATCTCGTAGCCGTCCTCGGGCGAGAAGATCCGCGCCACGCCACGCGAGTGCAGCAGGTCGATCTCCTCGCGGACGATCACGCCGCCCCCGCCGCCGAACACCTTGATGTGCCCCGCGCCGCGTTCGCGCAGCAGCTCCACCAGGTAGGAGAAGTACTCGACGTGGCCGCCCTGGTAGGCGGAGATGGCGATACCCTGCACGTCTTCGGTGATGGCGGCGGTGGCCACCTCGTCGACCGAGCGGTTGTGCCCGAGGTGCACGACCTCGGCACCCTGCGACTGCAGGATCCGCCGCATGATGTTGATCGACGCGTCGTGACCGTCGAACAGGCTCGACGCGGTGACGAACCGGACCGGGTTCTCGGGGCGGTAGAGGTCGCTGCTCATCCCTCCAAAATACTTGGACTTCCTACTATTGGAAACCCGAGCGGCGGTGACGCAGGTCTCAAGCCGGCTCGTCGCGCGGTTGACAGGAGCCAGCTGGGAGCTATATTCAACCTACAAGTTAATCAACCGAGCGATTGAGTACCGATGGCCACTGATCAGCTCAGCACCACCTTCGCCGCGCTGGCGGATCCCACCCGGCGGGCCATCCTCGCCCGGCTCGCCCTGGGCGAAGCGACGGTGAACGAGCTGGCCGAGCCGTTCGAGGTGAGCCTGCAGGCGGTGTCGAAACACCTGAAGGTGCTGGAAGCGGCCGGGCTCATCACCCGCGGCCGGATGCGCCAGTGGCGCCCGTGCCGGCTCGAGACGAAGCCGCTCGCGGTCGTGGCCGACTGGGTGAACGAGTACCGGCAGTTCTGGGAGGCGGGGTTCGACCGCTTGGACGAGCACCTGCGGCTCCTGCAGGAGCCCCGGAAGGAGACCGAGTCATGACGCAACGGGACCTGACCATCACGCGCGTGTTCGACGCCCCACGGGAGCTGGTGTTCCGCGCGTGGACCGAGCCGGAACGCCTCGCGAGCTGGCTCGGCCCGGACAAGTTCGCCGCCTCGGGAGTCACGATCGACCTGCGGCCCGGCGGCGCGTGGCGCGCGCGGATCCACAGCGACGAGTACGACGTCGAGCGCTGGATGCAGGGCGCCTACCGCGAGATCAGCCCACCCAGGCGGCTCGTGTTCACGTTCTCGTGGGACCAGCCCGACGACGCGGTCGGCGAGACGGTCGTGACCATCACGTTCACCGAGGTCGGCGACAAGACCGAAATGACGTTCCACCAGGCGCCGTTCCCGACCGAGGAAGAGCGCGCCGGCCACCAGGACGGCTGGAGCTCCACCTTCGAAAAGCTCGCCCACCACCTCGAGGAGGCCCGATGACCACCGCACTCCCCCGTGTCGTGTCCGCCCAGGACTGGCAGGCCGAACGCGATGCCTTGCTGGTCAAGGAAAAGGAACTGATGAAGGCGGCCGACCACCTGACGGCCGAGCGGCGCCGGCTGCCGATGGTGCGCTTCGACAAGGCCTACGAGTTCACCTCGGCCGAGGGCAGGAAGAGCCTGCTGGACCTGTTCGACGGCCGGCGTCAGCTGATCGTCTACCACTTCATGCTGCACCCGGGCGACGAAGCGGGCTGCCCCGGCTGCTCGATGGTCGTGGACAACGTGCCGCACCTGGCGCACCTCAACGCCCGCGACGTCACGTTCGTCGTCACCGCGCCCGCGACGCTGCCCGAGATCGAGCGATACAAGGCCCGCATGGGCTGGGACCTGCCGTGGGTCTCGGCGAACGGCAGCGACTTCACCGAGGACTGCGGCGTCGGCCGGTTCTTCGGGATCAGCGTGTTCCTGCGCGACGGCGACGACGTCTTCCGCACGTACTTCACCAGCGGCCGCGGTGCCGAGACGTTCCTGGCTTCGCACCGCTACCTCGACATCACGCCGTTCGGCCGGCAGGAGGCGTGGGAGGAGGAGTCGCGCGGCTCCGACGAGCCCGGCGGCTGGTGGCGCCGCCACGACGAATACTGACGAGCCGAGTGGATTCTTTCGCCACCGATGTCCGGTCGCGGCAGCCCGCTCCGACCGTAGGCTGAACGGCGTCCGGCAGGGACGCCACTCGGTGAAGGAGCCTGGTCATGGGTGAGCTGGTGTACTACGTCCACGTTTCGGTCGACGGGTGCGTCGAGGGCCCGAACGGCGAATTCGACTGGCCGCGGATGGGGCCCGAGCTGTCGCGCCACTCGCAGGAGCTCTCCGACCGTGCCGCCGTGTTCGCCTACGGGCGGCGGGTGTGGGACATGATGGCGGGCTTCTGGCCGCGCGCGGAGTCCATCTCGGACGATCCGCACGACGTCGCGTTCGCGCCGGTGTGGCGGAAGACCCCGAAGGTCGTCTTCTCGCGCACGCTCACCGACCCCGGGTGGGACACCGAGGTGCTCGGCGGCGACCTGACCGAGGAGATCACGGCGCTGAAAGCACGGCACACCAAGGACATCCTGCTCATGGGCGGCGCCGACGTGCCCGCGCAGCTGAGCCGGCTCGGGCTGATCGACGAGTACCACGTGCTCGTGCACCCGGTGGTGCTGGGCGGCGACAAGCGGCCGTTCGCCGTCGACGCCGAGCGGCTAGGCCTGCGGCTCGTCGAGTCGCGCGTGATCGACGACGCCGTGGTGCTGCTGCGGTACCGCCGGGCCACCGAAGTGAGGTGACCCGGCCGCAGCAGCACTGAAGGGCAGCGTCACTGGGCTTTGGCCGCCCGCAAGGCGATCCACTGCCGCATGGCGTACTCGACGAGCGTGATCAGCGTCTGCTTCGTCGACTCCCGGTCCCGTGCGTCACAGCGGACGATGGGGATGCTGGGGTCGATCGACAGCGCCTCGCGCACATCGTTGATGTCGTGCTCCAGCACCCCGTCGAAGGTGTTGACGCCGACGATGTACGGCAGGCCGCGGTCCTCGAAGAAGTCGATCGGCGCGAACGAATCCGCCAGGCGGCGGGTATCGGCCAGCACGATCGCACCGATGGCGCCGCGCACCAGGTCGTCCCACATGAACCAGAAGCGCTGCTGGCCCGGGGTGCCGAACAGGTACAGGATCAGGTCGGCGTCGAGCGACACGCGGCCGAAGTCCATGGCGACCGTGGTGGTCGTCTTGTTCGGGGTCTGGTCGAGGTTGTCGATGCCGCGGCTCGCGTCGGTCATCATCGCCTCGGTGGTGAGCGGAACGATCTCCGACACCGAGCCCACAAAAGTCGTCTTGCCCGCTCCGAAGCCGCCCGCCACCACGATCTTCGCCGATGTCATGGTCGGGGGCGCGGTTTCCCGCGGTGCCTTAAAGCCGACGGAGTCCACTCAAAACCCTTTCCATCAACATCAAGTGTGCTTCGGCGCCGTCATTGCCCGAAATCGTCCGGTGCACGGTGACGAGGCCCGCGTCGGCCGCGTCACTGATCAGCACCCTGGCGACACCCAGTGGCACCCGCAGGATCGCCGCGATCTCGGCGACCGAGCGCGGGGTCCGGCACTCTTCCATGATCGAGATGCTCTCGATCTGTTCGGCCGCCGCCTCGGGGAAGCCCCCCGCGACGACGTGGTCATTGGTGGAGATCAGCGTCTCCAGCTCGAGCGCGTAGTTCGCCCGGGTCCGGCCGCCGGTGAGAGCGTACGGCCGCACGATCGACGTCTCCTCGGCCGGGTCCACCCGATCGGGTCGGTCCGGCCGCGTGAACGCGGCGGGCATCACGAACTCGCCGCTGGGCGGTCCGGGGTCGAAGAGCCCGCCTGGTCTAGGCCCATCCGCATCGGTACTACCCGGTGGAGAGACTAGAGAGGTCACTCGATCTCCTAACTCGGCCGGCGGCACTGGCACCGCCGGCGGTTCCTCCGCCGCGTGCGCTCCCGCGGGCGGGGGTTCGGGGGACTGGGACTCCTTACCGGTCTTCTTCCGCTTCTTGCGCGAGCGGCCCGAATCGAGGCTGAAGCCGTTGAGGAGGTCGGCGAAGGTGCCGTCGTCCTCACCGCGGGCAGCACCGGGAGCCCCCGCGCGCGGGGGTTCCTCGCTGTCTCCGGGCTCTCCGCCGAATAATCCGGGCCCCGTGCTCATCGCGTAATCATCCCACCGGTTCACCGATCAGCGACCCACCCGCGCCCTGCAGCTGCGCACGGAGTTCGGGAGTCAGGATCTGCCCGACGCGGTCCACGAGCATCGTCATCTCGTAGGCCACCTGGCCGATGTCGCAGTTTGGCGCCGCGAGGATCGCGAGGCAAGACCCGTCGCTGATCGACATCAGCACCATGATGCCGAGCTCCATCTCGACCACGGTCTCGTTCACCGCGCCCGCCTCGAAGCAGCGGGCCGCGCCCTGGGTGAGGCTCACGAGCCCGGAGGCGACGGCGGCGAGCTGGTCGGCGCGGTCGAGCGGCAGGCGGTTGGAGGCCGTGAGGAGGAGCCCGTCGGCCGACACCACCACGGCGTGCGCCACACCCGGGACCCGCTCGGCGAAGTCGTTGACCAGCCAGCCGAACTGGTTCTGCTGCGGCTGAGCCGTACTCGGCGAGGTCATTCACCCTCCAGTGTTTCGTGGTTGGTCTCAGTGGCCTGCCCAGTGCGGTGCCGGCCGCGCTGGATGCCCTGTTGGAAACTGCTCAGGCGGCCACGCACGTCGTGCGCGTCGCGGGTCGGACGAGGATTCGCCGCTCCGGCGGGCGGCGGAGCGCTCCCGGGGAGCAACTGCTCCCCGCGGCGACGCCGGGGCAATCCTGCCGAAGTGAACGAAGAGGGCGTCGACTGGGACACCGATTGGACCGTCCGCCAGCCCTCGTCGGACCCGAAAGCCCACTCCGTGGCGGGTGTCCCGGCCGCGGCGGCCTCCAGGTTCGCCACCGCGGCGGGCACCTGGCCCGGGTCGACGGCCGGCGGTCCGGGCGGCAGGTTGCTGGCGGCAGGCCGCCGGGTGGGCAGGGCCTCGGGCGCCGCGGGGCGGCCGGGCACCTCGCCTTCGGGGCGACGCGTCGGGCGCGGGGTGGGCGACGGGCGGGTCGCCGTGCCGTTGCCGCTGCCATTGCCATTGCTGCCATTGCCGTTGGTCTCGCTCGGGGTCGGCCACCCGCCCTGCGGGTCGAACGCAGGCGGCACCGGCTGGTCCACCGCGGGCTCGGGCTGGGCGGTGCGGGCCGCGCCGAACGCACTCGCGACGCCGTGACGGTCCGGGCGGGTCTCGTCGTCCTGCTCGCGCTCGGCCGCGGGCGTTTCCGCCTGGGCCGCACCGAAAACGTTCGCGACGGCCGGGCGGTCCGCCGGGGTCTCGATGGTCTGCGCGGGCTGCCCGGCCTGTTCGGCGGCGTCCGCCGCGGCCACCGCCGCGTCGAGGGCACCGACGAAACCGGGGTACTCGGCCGTGATCTCGTTGTCTCCCACCGGACCCTGCTGGTCCGGACCACCGATGCCGAACGCGTACGCCACGCCCGGGCGGTCCGCCGGGGTCTCGCCGGCCTGCTCGGCGGCCGGGCCGAAACCGGGGGCCGCGAACCCGGTGCCGGGCTCGCCCTCGAGGCGGTTGAGCGCCGAGGCGCCCAGACCCTGCTGTTCGGCGGCCGGATCGACGACCCCGTCGCGGACCTGCTGCCGGCCACGGTTCACCCCGCGCTGGAAGCTGGTGAGGCGACCGCGGACGTCGGCCGGGTCGCGCACCGGCAGGCCCGGGCCGGCCGACTCCGCTGCGGGCAGCTGGTCCGGCGTCGCACTGCCCGGCATGAGCTGCTCGCCCCGACGGCGGCGCGGCAGGCCCGCCTTCGTGAACGCGGTCGGCTCGACCTGCGAGGCGGCCTGGACGGTGCGCCAGTTCTCGTCGCTCGCGAAGTCCCAGTTGCGCTCGTCCTGCTCCGGCGTGGTCACCGGGGCGACGCCGGGCTCCGGCTTCGCCACGTCGGCCGGCGGCTGCTCCGCCGGCTTCGGCTCGGTCTTCGCGCCGGGCTTGTCGTCGGTGTCCGCACTGGACTCGCCGGACTCGCTGGACTCGCCGGGCTTCGCGACCGGCTCGGCCGCGGGCTGGTCTGTACCGGTCTTGGCCGGCGGCTCGTCCGCGGGCGGCGCGGGCGAGCGGAACCAGACCGAGAGCATCTCGTCGAAGATCGGCGTGTTCTCGATCGTCGTCTCGGCGGCCGTGGGCGGCGGCACCTCCGGCACCTTCTGCGCCGCCTCGTTCCACCACTCGCTCAGGGTGGTTCCGTTGGCGGAGAACAGGTCCTTGCCCGAGGGCAGCTCGCGTGCGCGCTCGTCGGCGGGCTCCGGGCGCGCTTCGGGCTCCGGCTCCGGGCGCGGTGGCGGCACGTCGACGATCTGCGGCAGCTGCGGCAGCGGCGGCTTGGCCGGCGGCGCGTCGTCGCGCGGAAGCGGGCTGAACAGCGCGGTCCCGGAGATCTCGAGGTTCGACGGCGGGCGCACGCCCGGGTCGACGGTGTGACCGTTGGCGAACCCCGCGAGGTCGCTCGCCGAGGGCCACAGTTGCTGCTCGTCGGCCCCCTGGTTCGGCTGCTGCGGCACGAGCGGGCGGTCCACGGCCGGGCGCGCCGAGCCGTTGACCGGGCGCTGGCGGCGCGGCAGGCCGCCGGGGCTCGCGGGCGGCGCGGTGACGCTGCCGAACGGACCGGCCTGCTGCTGCGGGTTCTCCAGCGCGGCACCGGTCATGACCAGCTCAGGCGGGACCACCACGGTGGCCCGCACGCCGACGATGTCCTTGCCACCGTGGAGCGAAACGCCGATGCGGTGGCGCCCGGCGAGGCGGCCGACCACGAACAGGCCCATGCGGCGCGAGGTCGCGAGGTCGACCGAGCCGGCCTCGGTGAGGCGGCCGTTGGCCTCGACCACCTCGTACTCGTTCATGCCGATGCCCTTGTCGAGGATGTCGACGTTGAGCGAGCCGTCGTCGGCCAGACGCGTCGCCACGGTCACCTGCGTCTCCGGCGCGGAGAACGCGGTGGCGTTGTCGAGCAGCTCCGCGACGAGGCGCTGGACGTCGCTCGCGGCGAACCCGACGATCTTCACCGCCGGCGGCTGCTGCACCGAGACCCGTTGGTACTGCTCGATCTCCGACACGGCGGCGCGCAGCACGTCGTGCGCGGCCACGGGCTGACCCGAGCGGCGGCCCGGCTCGGCGCCGGAGAGGACCATCAGGTTCTCGTTGTTGCGCCGCATCCGGGTGGCGAGGTGGTCGAGCTGGAAGAGCGTGGCGAGCTGGTCGGCGTCCTCCTCGTCGCGCTCCAGCCGCTCGATCAGCTGCAGCTGGCGCTGCACGAGGCTCTGGCTGCGGCGCGAGAGGTTGACGAACACACTGCTGTAGCCCGCGCGCATCGCGGCCTGCTCGGTCGCGAGCCGCAGCGCCTGGCTGTGCACCTTCTCGAACGCGCGCGCCACCTCGCCGATCTCGTCGGCCGCCCGCACGGGCACCGGCTCGACCTCGACGCTCTGCGCGCGGCCCTCCTGGATGTTGCGGACGGCGGCGGGCAGGTCCTTCTCCGCGACGTCGAGCGCGCTGCGGCGCAGGGTCCTCAGCGACCGCAGGATCTGGCGCGTGATGAGGAAGACGACGGCCGCGGCGGCGACCATCGCGGCGAACAGCAGCACCGCGAGCAGACCCGCGCTGCTACTGGCGTCCTCGACCAGCGCGGCGGACGCGGCGGTGGCGTCGGCGCTCATGCGGTTGCCGACCTCGGAGAGCTGGCCGACCACCGCGTTGGACGCGTTGTTCCACTCCTGCGACTGGACTTGCGACAGCCCCTGGTCGCTCGTGGGGCCCTGCTCCCCGAGGACGATGCCGACCATGCGCTTGCGGTCGTAGGCGGTGTCGGGCTTGAGCGTGCTCTCGAGGTCCTGGCGCTGCGGCGCGGTGGAGGCCGCGTTGAAGTCGGCGATGCGGTCGTCATAACGCAGTTCGGCGTCGCGGACGTCGCTGAGCTGCTGCGCTTCCAGCGTGTGCTGGTCGATGCCGTAGGACACCAGTGCCTGGCTGACCGAGACCTGTTCCTTGGCGGCCTCGAGGTCGTGCAGGGCGTTCGCCGTGCCGCCGAGCGCGTCGGCGCTGGCACCGGCGGCCACCGCGGTGTCGGCGCCGATGAGGGCGCCGGTCACGGCGTTGTAGTCGCCCACCGCCTCGGCGGCGTCGAGCAGGCCGGCGCCGACCTGCTGGCGGATCACGGCGATCTCGTTGACCTGCGCGGTCGCCGAGTTCACGGCACCGGACACACTGGACTCGGATCCGCCGACGCGGTTCGCCGCCGTGATGAATGGTTCGACCGCGGCGTCGGTGGCCGCGCGGGCGGCCTTCAGCTCGGGCGTGACGCCGGCGGTGCCCGCGGTGAGCTGCGCCGCGGTGAGCGTGCGCTCCTTCTGCAGGCCGTCGGTGAGGTTGCGCAGCTGGGTGCTCAGGCCGACCAGCTTGTCGATCCGCTCGTAGTCATCCGAACGGCTGACCTGTCCCACGATCGCGGTAATGCCCAGCACCAGCGCGAGGACGATGGGGACCAGCGTCACCGCCGAGAGCTTGACCGGAATGCTCCAGTCACGCCAGCGCAGCGCCGCTCGCCAGCCCGAGGACCGGCTCGGTCGCCGGGGCGGGCGGCCGAGCAGCTTCTCAACGGGCACCTGGCCATCTCCTGCAACGGTCACGAAAGTGACTCCCTGTCCCGCGTCGTGGCTGCTCGTGGGTGGCTTCCGGTGCTCCCGGAACGGTCCACGGCATTCCGCCGACCCGCGCGATCGACCCCGTGAGGACACGACCGTGCAGACCTCGCACCGTGATCACCGGCGTGCTGCTTCCCGGGACTTTGCACGTGCACGGCGCAAGTTGCGTACTGCACGGCGGTGGTCGAGGTCAACTTGTCTGTGCCTATCGATCGCTGCGGTCAGCTGGGCCAAAGAATCGTACACCAATCCCGCCCGGGGATATTGTCTTCCGCTTCGCACGGCTGACCTGGGAAAAGTCGATTCGGCCCAGGCCCCGGGCCGGAGATTGGACCCCGGGCGGGACCGAAGAGGGAATTCCGGTTACCGGTTGCTCCGGGTCACGGCGTCCGGCGGTCACCCGATTAGCCCACGCAGGGTAGTCGGATCCCTCAGAGGATCTACGCTCCGTGCCCCCATCGAGTAGGCCACCCCCAAAGATGAACACGATGTTGTGGTCTGGCAGCAACTCGCCGCCCGACCCGGTGATTTCTTTCGCGATCCGTCACCGGCCTGCGAATCCTCGCCCCGACCCCACCAGAGGGACGCCGGACCGGGGCGCCGGCCCCGCATTTTGACTACCCCGCGTCACGGTATTCGTCCGATCATTGTCCACAACTCAACCATTTGCCGCAGCGTTCCTCAGCTGCGACAACGTGGCGTGACATAAGCTCTCACTATTACGAGTGATCTGTTCGTGATCTTCATTGAAGGTGTCGTTTTCGCACATTTCCAGCCGGAAAACGAATTCCGGAGACCCTTCCGGAGAACCGGCTTTTTCTCGGGCGAGACGCCGTCGTTACTATGGCCGCCTCCCAGTCCGCAAGGGCAGACCGGGTGCCACTCGACCGAGAGGCCCCGACCCGGCCACCGCCACGGACGCAAGTTGCCGGAGGCAGCCATGCACAACGTCGCGAACACCCCCGCGGCGAGCACCCCGCTCGAGGAGACCGGACAGCTGCCGGCCATGTTCGCCCGCGAGGGCGTGGAGCCGCCGCCATCGACCCGGCGCGGTCCCGACTACGACCTCATCCAGCGCAGCCCCGAGTTCACCGCGCTGCGCCGGCGGTTCCGCAGATTCGTGTTCCCGATGAGCGCCGGCTTCTTCGTCTGGTACCTGACCTACGTGGTGCTGGCCGCGTACGCGAACGGCTTCATGAGCACCCGCGTGTTCGGGCTCGTCAACGTGGGCATGCTGCTCGGCCTCGCACAGTTCGTGACCACGGCGCTGATCACGCTCGTCTACGTCCGGTTCGCGAACCGGGAGGTGGACCCCCGGGTCGCCGAGCTGAGGGAACGGGCCGCCGTGACGGAAGGAACCCGCCAGTGACCACCACCGAGCTCGCCGAGAGCGTGCCGGCGAGCAACCCGCTCGTGAACACCGGGGTGTTCGCGCTGTTCGTCGCGATCACCCTGTTCGTCGTGTACCGCGCGGGCCACCGCGGCAAGAAGACCACCGCCGACTACTACGCGGCCGACAGCGCCTTCACCGGGCGGCAGAACGGCATCGCGCTCTCGGGCGACTTCCTGTCCGCCGCGTCGTTCCTGGGCATCGCGGGCGCCATCGCGATCCACGGCTACGACGGCTTCCTGTACTCCATCGGCTTCCTCGTCGCATGGCTGGTCGACCTGCTGCTGATCGCCGAACTGCTGCGCAACACCGGCCGCTTCACGATGGGCGACGTGCTGAGCTTCCGGATGAAGCAGCGCCCGGTACGCGCGGCGTCGGCCACCTCGACGCTCGTGATCTCGTTCTTCTACATGCTCGCGCAGATGGCGGGCGCCGGCGGCCTCGTCGCGCTGTTGCTCAACGTGCACTCGCGGCTGGGCCAGTCACTGGTCATCGGGGTGGTCGGCCTCGTGATGGTCGTCTACGTGCTCGTCGGCGGCATGAAGGGCACCACGTGGGTGCAGATCATCAAGGCGAGCATCCTGCTCGTGGCCGCCACGCTGATCACCGTGTTCCTGCTGGGCAAGTACGGCTTCAACTTCTCCAACCTGCTCACCGCGGCCACCGACAACAGCCCGATGGGCACGAGCCTGCTCGAGCCCGGCGGCTCGTACGGCGGCAGCGGCACCACGCGCCTGGACTTCGTGTCGCTGTCGCTCGCGCTCGTGCTCGGCGTCGCGTCGCTGCCCCACGTGCTGATGCGCTTCTACACCGTGCCGACCGCCCGCGAAGCCCGCCGCTCGGTGGTCTGGGCCACCGTCTGCATGTTCGTGTTCTACCTGTGCACGCTGGTGATCGGCTTCGGCGCCGCGGCGATCGTGGGCAGCGACGAGATCAAGGCCGCGCCCGGCGGCGAGAACTCCGCGGCCCCGCTGCTGGCCCTGCACATCGGCGGCACGCTGCTGCTGGGCATCGTCTCGGCCGTCGCGTTCGCCACGATCCTCGCCGTGGTGGCGGGCCTGACGATCACCGCGTCCGCCTCGTTCGCCCACGACGTCTACGCGAACATCTTCAAGCGCGGCAAGGCCGAACCGGCCGACGAGGTCCGCGTCGCGCGCCTGACCGCCCTGGTCGTCGGCGTGATGGCGATCCTCGGCGGCATCCTCGCCAACGGCCAGAACATCGCGTTCCTCGTGGCGCTCGCCCTGGCGGTCGCCGCGTCGGCCAACCTGTCGACGCTGCTGTACTCGCTGTTCTGGAAGCGCTTCAACACCACGGGCACGCTGTGGAGCATCTACGGCGGCCTCGGGGCGTGCCTGATCCTGGTGCTGTTCTCCCCGGTCGTCTCCGGCGCCGCCGACTCGATCTTCAAGAGCGTGGACTTCCACTGGTTCCCGCTCAAGAACCCGGGCCTGGTCTCGATCCCGTTCTCGTTCCTGTGCGGCTTCATCGGCACGATGGTCGGCCGCTCGAAGGCGGACGAGGCCAAGCACGCCGAGATGGAGGTCCGGTCCTTGACCGGCATCGGGTCTTGACGGACTTGCGGCGGTGAGAGGGGCGGGTCCCGGATGGGGCTCGCCCCTTATTCTTGTTGGGAAGACTGGGGTTTCAGTCGATATCGGTCGCGGCGACCTCGATGTCGTCGAGCAGCACTGCCGGCCGGTCGGCACCGTCCACGGTAAACATCGACCCACGCTGACAAGGCAGTCCGGACACCGGCGCGAAGTTCACCCGCGCAGGCCGTCCATCATCACCTTCATCAAGCGGGCCGCGTCCTCCTCCGAGGCGTTCTTCGCGGCCGTGCCGATGCCGTGGCCGAGGCGCAGGACGTCGATGCCCGAGACGTCGGCTCGGACGTCACCGGTGGCCTGGGCCGCGGCGACCAGGTCGCCGCACGCGGTGCGCAGGCGGGTCTGGCACCAGAGGAACGTCTCGGAGCCCGAGTCGATCGACGCCTTGAGCAGGGCGGCCAGGCCGTGGCGCTCGATGACGTACGCGACCTGCTCCCTCAGCCACGCCTGGAGCGCCTCCCACGGCGGCAGCTCGGCGGTGAGCACGGCGGCGCGCGAGGCGAGCTGGTCGATCTCGTCGCGGTAGACGGCTTCCATCAGCTTCTCGCGCGTCGGGAAGTGGCGGTAGAGCGTGCCGGCGCCGACGCCGGCACGTTTGGCGATGTCGTCGAGCGGGACGTCGACGCCGTGTTCCGCGAAGGCGTCCTTCGCGGTCGCGACGATGCGGTCGTAGTTCCGCTTCGCGTCCGCTCGCATCGGCCGCGCTGCCTCCGCCGTCATCCACGCACCTCCTCGCACCCGGCTCCCCAGAAAACGGAGAGATTCTCCGAATTCCCTTGCGGAACCGGAGACGCTCTCCATATTATCGCGGACGCAACCAAGTGGAGAGTTTCTCCACTTACTTCGTCCCTCTCTGGGGAGTCCTCCTTTGACCGAGTTGTCCGAGCGAACCTCGTCGACCGAGCCTAGGCCGAGACACCGGACCGCCGCGTCCGGGCTCGTCCTCGCCATCGTGCTGACCTGCCAGCTCATGCTGATGCTCGACGCCACCGTGATGAACGTGGCGCTGCCCCGCATCCAGTCCGACCTGGGCTTTTCCGCCACCGGCCTGTCGTGGGTGATGACCTCCTACAGCCTCGTGTTCGGCGGCCTGCTGCTGCTCGGCGGACGCGCGGGCGACCTGTTCGGCCGCCGCCGGATGTTCGTGCTGGGCACGGCCGTGTTCACGCTCGCGTCGCTGGCCGGCGGGCTGAGCACGTCGGCCGGGTTCCTGATCGCCGCGCGCGTGGCCCAAGGCGTCGGCGCCGCGATGGCGGGGCCGAGCACGATCGCGCTGATCACCACCACGTTCACCGAGGCCAAGGCCCGCGTGCGCGCGCTTTCGCTGTTCTCCGCCGTCGCCAGCGGCGGGTTCGCGATCGGCCTGATCGTGGGCGGTCTGCTGACCGAGTGGATCTCGTGGCGGGCCGCGCTGTTCATCAACGTCCCGTTCGGGCTGGCCATCGCCGTACTCGCGCCGCGGTTCGTGCCCGCGCCGCCGCGCCGGGCCGCGCACCTCGACGTGCCCGGGGCCGTACTCGGCACCTTCGGGGTCGCGTCGCTCGTGCTGGCGTTCACCCACGCCGCGTCCGACGGTTGGGGCGCGCCGCTCACGCTGGCCACGCTGGCGGCCGGGGTGGTGCTGCTGATCGCGTTCGTGCTGCTGGAGCGGCGCGTGGCCCATCCGCTGGTCCCGCTGTGGCTGTTCGCCGAACGCAACCGCGCAGCCGCCTACGCCAGCTTCTTCCTCGGGCCGATGGCGATGATGTCGATGTTCTTCTTCCTGACGCAGTTCCTGCAGGACGTGCGCCACTTCGCCGCGCTGGCGACCGGGTTCGCGTTCCTGCCGATGGCCGCGTCGATCTTCACGATCAGCCGGCTCATGCCGCGCCTGCTCGCGCGCTTCGGGCCGAAACCGCTGGCCGTGACGGGCACGGTACTCATGGTCTCCGGCGTCGCGTGGCTCTCGGTGCTGACGCCGGACAGCGGGTACGTCGCATCACTGCTCGGGCCACTGCTGCTGATGGGCGTCGGCGGCGGGCTGGCGTTCTCGCCGCTCAACGTGATCATCATGTCCACCGTGCCCGCCGAGGACGCGGGGGCCGCGGGCGGCGTGCTGCAGACCATGCAACAGGTCGGCAGCACGCTCGGCCTCGGGATCCTGGTGACGGTGTTCGGCGCGGCGACGCGTTCGGCCGCGGCTTCAGGAGCAACCGGCACGCCGTTGCTGGTCGACGGGATGACGGCCGCGTTCCTCGCGGCGAGCGGGCTGGCCGCCCTCACCGTCGGGGTCGCCTTGACCTTCCGACGAGGGAAGGCCGTGACGGCATAGAAGATGTCGGCTTAGAAAATGTCGGCTTAGAAGATGTCCTTGCCCTCATGCACCCGGTGCGTCACGCGGCGTTCGACGATGAACGAGACGAACGGGACACAGCCCGCGAGCAGTACGAGGATCGTGCTCTTGATCGACCAGCGGGCCTTGATCGCGAGGTCGATGCTGCAGGCCAGGTAGATCATGTAGAGGACGCCGTGGATCGGCGAGTACACCGCGGCGGGCGTGGCGTTGCCGAAGCCGTACTCGATCACCATCGTCGCGCACAGCACGAGCAGGCCGACACCGGTGATCCACGCGGTGGTGCGGAACCGCACCAGGGCTCCGTTCAGTCGCGCCGGGCGGGTCTGGGCCGCACCGTCGGTGCTCGTGGTCATGGGTTCGTCCTCACTTCCGAGGTGATGGTTCAGGCCTGCTGGTCGCGGGCGTTGAGCTCGCGCAGGTAGCGGTTGTACGCGGCGAGCTCGTCGTCCTCTTCGGCCACGGGCCGGGGCGCCGGGGTACGCGCGGGCGTCGAGACTCTTGGCGCGGGCACGGTCACCCGGGCCTGCTCGGCCTGGGCCTCGGCGCTCTCGCCTTGAGTCTCTTCCCGTTCGCGCAGCTTCTTGATCCGCCAGAACATGAACGCGGGGAACAGCCCGAACAGCGGCCACTGCAGCACGTAGCCGAGGTTCTGGAACGTGCCGTTGGCGGAGGTGAACCGGTCCCACTGCCACCACGCCAGCCCGCAGCACAGCAGCAGGCTCACGACGCACGTCGCGGCGATCAGGAGCCTGCGCCCGAGCGGGGACACGGCCGGGCCGGAGTTCACTGCCACGGCCCTGACGCTAGCACTGGGAACCGGGACCGAAGCTGAGAGGCGGGCCCGCACGTGGTCCGCCTCTCAGCCGGTGACCTCCGCGGTTCGCACGGATTTCACACCAGCGGGAATGCGGGCCGGCCCGGATTTCGGACGAACGGGTCTCAGCCGGCCCGCACGGCCTTCGCCGACTGCGCGTACCCGTCGGCGAGGCCGAAGACCTTCTGCGCGTATTCCGTGGAGTTGTTGTACGACAGGATCCCCGACCACCAGCCCGACGGCGTGGCCATGTCGCGCCCGCCCGCGCACAGGTAGCGCCCGGCGGCCAGCGCGGCGTCGTCGATCTGCTGCGGGTCGCCGAGACCGTCGCCGTTGCCGTCGGCCGCCCACGTGCGCCAGGTGCTGGGGATGAACTGCATCGGGCCGACGGCCCGGTCGGCCACGGCGTCGCCGTCGAAGCGGCCGCCGTCGGTGTCAGTGATGGCGCGCACGCCCGACGAACCGTCGAGCGGGACGCCGATGATCGGCTTGGACGGGCGGCCGTCGGCGCCGAGCACGGCGCCGCCGTACTGGCCGTGGTTCGACTCGATGCGGCCGATGCCGGCGAGCGTGGCCCACGAGATGCGGCAGCCCGGGTCGGCCGAGCGCATCGCGAGCTCCGCGTTGCCGTACGCGCGCAGCGCCCGCGCGGGCACCCCGGTGACGGCGGCGACCTTCTTGGCCCAGTCGTCGAGCGGGTCGGCCGTGGAGTGCACCGACTGCGGGGTGGTCTGCTGGTCGGCACCACCCGCGACCACGGCGCTGACGGGAGCGATCGACCCCGGCCGCACGTCGGCCGCCTTCACGCTCAACGCGGGGATGTCCGTCGTGGTCGGGCTCGCGACCGGCGCCGACGCCCGCGTGATGAGCCACGTGCCGCCACCCGCCACCGCGAGGACCACCAGAACCACCGCGAGCCGCACCGCCACGGCCGCGCCCCCTCGGGCACGGCGTCGGGCAGGTGCGGCTTCGACTGTGGTCTCGGCAGCGGTCTCGCCGTCGACGTTTCCGGTGAGGGGCACGAACTCCGGTCCTCCAGCGTGGCGGTCGGTCGATCACACAACGAGCCCGCGCAGGTTAGCGTTACGGACGAGTTCGGATCGCTGCCGCCACGCCGGTTCACCCGGCCGTGTCGAGAGGGTGGTTCAGGCGGACTTCTGCTGCCGCGCGAGACGCGCGACGCACCAGGCCGGGGCGCTGCCGCGACGCAGGTGCTGGAGCACGGTCATCGGGCCCAGCCGGCGGCTGAGGTCCGAGGGCCGCAGGCCCGCCGCGCGATAGTCGAGGGCCCGCTGGTCGAGCGGGCTGATGCCGGCGTCCCACCACAATGCGGCCTCGGCGACGTCGCCGACCATCTGCCACCAGCCGGCGGCGGCCACGAGCAGCTCGTCCGGGACCTCCGGCAGCCGGACCCGCATGGCGTCGAGGTAACCGGGGTCCGCGGCGTCGACCTGCGCCCAGCGCGAGGGACCGGACCGCGCGCGCTGACCGGGGATGCCGGGCGGAGCCTGAGGCGCGTCGGCCAGCCAGGCGGACGTGATGCGGTTGACCTCCTGCTCCTCGGCCGTCTGCTCGCGCTCCGCGGCCCACTGCCGGATCAACGCGTCCACTCCGGGATCTCCGGTCATCCCTGCCTCCTCATTGGTCCCCGACGGGCCGGCCCTGACGCCTGCCCCGTTGCGCGTCCACGACTTGCACCCAATGCGCGTGACCGAGCGGAAAAAAACCCGCTGTGACCCGGCTCCCGGGGGACCGGAGAACCGGCTGATCACGCAATGTGAGCACCGTAGGGCCGGGTCCGCTTTCTGCGCCATACCCCAGGACCCACAAATTCCTTGACCAGGCCCTTTTAGGGGGCAATCCACCCGGATGGTCGAGCGATCAGCCCGGATCCCGGAATCGCGTTACTCTGGGTAATTACCGGCGGGTAACGAGACCCACGGTGATCATGCGAACAGGGTCTGGAAGAACGTGATGATGGCCTCGGCGCCGTCGCGCAGCCAGCCGAGCACCTGGTGCACGAGGTTGGCCGACTGGGTGGGCTGGGTGATCAGGAAGAACAGCACGAGGACGACAACCCCGATGACCACGATCTTCTTCACGCCGCCTGACATGGCACCATCCAATCCGCTCCCCGGCTTCACGACGGGTCGTGCTCGCTCACTCTAGTGACGAAGGGCCCGCGAGGCCCGCTTGGCAATCGCTCAGCGGGACGCGTGTCACGACCGGGTGACCCCGGCCCGATCGAGTGAGCCGGCGCCGCGGTGCCGCCCGCTAGGCTGCCGCGATGGACGACGTGGTGCTCCGCCCGGTGCGCGAATCCGACCTCGACCTCCTCGAGGCGCTGATCAACGACCCGGCCGCCGCGGGCGAGTTCCAGTGGTTCGGCTGGCACGACGCCGGCTACCTCCATCGCCGCTGGCGCGACAACGCCGTCCTCACCACCGAGGGCGGCCTCCTCGTCCCGACACTCGGCGATGCTGTGCTCGGGCTCCTGTCGTGGCACCGCTCGCGGTCGGGGCCCAGTTCGTACTGCTGGAACATGGGCCTCGTGCTGCGCCCGGAAGCTCGCGGCCACGGCCACGGCACCGAGGCGCAGCGCCTGCTGGTGCGCTACCTGTTCGCGCACACGCAGTTCAACCGCGTCGAGGCCAGCACCGACGTGGACAACCGCGCCGAGCAACGCTCGCTGGAGAAGGCCGGCTTCACCCGCGAAGGCGTCCTGCGCGGCTACGGCTTCCGCGACGGAGCCTGGCGCGACAGCGTCGTCTACTCGGTGATCCGCTCGGACCTCGAACCGCGCTGAAACGCGGCCCGCTCCCCGTGGTTCACCCTGCGCCGGGTAGTCCGTCAGGCGATGGCGCCCGCCGTGCGCAGGGCGGCCACGTCGGCGGCGGCGAGGCCGAGGTCCGCCAGCACGTCCGCCGTGTCCGTGCCCGCTTGGCGGGGCGCGTGGGGCGTCGAAGGCGGCGTGCGGTCGAAGCGCGGCGCCGGGGCGGGCTGGACGGTGCCCCCGATGTCGACGAAGGTGCCGCGCGCCGCGTTCTGCGGGTGGGCCGACGCTTCCCACGGCGAGAGCACCGGCGTCAGGCAGGCGTCGGTGCCTTCGGCGCGGGCGACGAGGTCGTCGCGCGTGTGCTTGCCGACGGCGTCGGCGATGAGCTCCCGCAGCTTCGGCCACTGCGTCTTGTCCAGGTGCGGCGGCGGGTCCGCCAGGCCGAGCACCTTCACGAGGTCACCCCAGAAGCGCATCTCGATGGCGCCGATGGCGACGTACTTGCCGTCGGCGGTCTCGTAGGTGTCGTAGAACGGGGCGCCGCCGTCGAGGAGGTTCTCGCCGCGGTCGCCGGACCACGCGCCGGCGGCGCGCAGGCCGTGCAGGCTCGTGGTGAGCAGGGCCGCGCCCTCGACCATGGACGCGTCGACGACCTGGCCGCGTCCCGAGGACGTCCGCTCGTACAGCGCAGCGAGCACGCCCATCGCGAGCATCAGCCCACCGCCGCCGAAGTCGCCGACGAGGTTGAGCGGCGGCACCGGCCGGTCGCCGGCGCGCCCGATGGGGTCGAGCGCGCCGGCGATGCCGACGTAGTTGATGTCGTGCCCGGCTGCCTGCGCGAGCGGGCCGTCCTGGCCCCAGCCCGTCATGCGCCCGTACACGAGCCGCGGGTTGCGCGCGTGGACCACCGAAGGCCCGAGCCCCATGCGTTCCGCGACGCCGGGGCGGAAGCCCTCGATCAGCACGTCGGCCTGCTCGGCCAGCTTGAGCACCACCTCGATGCCCTCGGGCGTCTTGGTGTTCACGCCGATCGAGCGCCGGCCGCGCGCCAGCGGGTCGTTCGGGATGCCGAGCACGTCGGCGCCCGGCGTAGCGCGGTCCACACGCACGACGTCGGCGCCGAGGTCGGCGAGGATCATGCAGGCGAACGGCGCGGGCGCGAGCCCGGCCAGCTCCACCACCTTCAGCCCGCCCAGTGGTCCGGCTTTCACGGCGGAAAGTCCTTTCGTCGAGGCGAAAAATCTCAGAGCGTGCGGGAGATGATCTCCTTCATGATCTCGCTGGTGCCGCCGAAGATCCGCGAAATCCGGACGTCGGCCCAGGCGCGCGCGATCGGGTACTCGGTCATGTAGCCGTAGCCGCCGAACAGCTGCACGCACTCGTCGACGACCTTGTTCACGCGCTCGGTCGTCCACAGCTTCGCCATCGCCGCGCCCTGCACGTCGAGCTCGCCCTTGAGGTGGCGTTCGATGCACTGGTCGAGGAACGCGCGCGACACCGCCGCCTCCGTCGCGGCCTCGGCGAGCTTGAACTTGGTGTTCTGGAAGCCGAAGATCGGCCGGCCGAACGCCGTGCGCTCCTTGGTGTAGTCGATCGTGAGGTTCACGGCCGCCTCGAGCCCGGCCACCGCGGTCACGGCGATGATCAGGCGCTCCTGCGGCAGCTGCAGCATCAGCTGGACGAAGCCCTGGCCCTCGGCGTCGCCGAGCAGGTTGGCGACGGGCACGCGCACGTCGTCGAAGAACAGCTCCGCGGTGTCCTGACCCTTGAGGCCCACCTTGTCGAGCACGCGGCCGCGGCGGAAGCCCGGCGTGTCCGTCTCGACCACGATCAGCGACACGCCCTGCGCGCCCGCGTCCGGGTCGGTCTTGCACGCGACCACCACGAGGTCGGAGTGGAAACCGTTGGTGATGAACGTCTTCGCGCCGTTGATCACGTAGTGGTCGCCGTCGCGCACCGCACGGGTCTTGATGCTCTGCAGGTCCGAACCCGTGCCCGGCTCGGTCATCGCGATGGCGCCCACGAACTCACCGCTCGCGAGCTTCGGCAGCCACTCGCGCTTGCGCTCCTCCGACGCGTACGACAGCAGGTAGTGCGCCACGATTCCGTTGTGGACGGTCACGCCCCACGCGTTGTCCCCGGAACGGGCCTGCTCCTCATACAGCACGGCCTCGTGGGCGAACGTGCCGCCGCCACCGCCGTACTCCTCGGGGATCGACAGGCACAGCAGGCCGACTTCACCGGCCTTCGTCCAGACCTCGCGGTCGAGCTTCGTCTCCGCCGCCCACCGCTCCTGGTGCGGCACGAGCTCCTTCTGCAGGAACGACCGGGCGAGCTCCCTGAGGTCTTCGAGTTCGGTGGTGCTCCACGAGCTCTTCTGGATCTGCAACGGCACGGCGACGCCTCCTGCGAAGCTGGAAAACATTACGCGTGGAAGGTAAGTTCTGTTCGGAATGTACATCCGCGCAGTCCGGCACGTAAAGCGGGAGAGGCGAATGACCGAGGCCACGGCCAAGGCGCACCGCACCCAGGCGCAGCGCCGGGAGCAGACGCGCACGGCCCTGCTCGACGCGACCGTCGAGTGCCTGGTGGACATCGGGTACGCCCGCGCGTCGATGCAGGAGATCTGCGCCCGGGCGGGCGTGTCGAAGGGCGCGGTGCAGCACCACTTCGCCACGAAGGCCGAGCTGATGGCGGCCGCCGTCGAGCACCTCACCACGAAGCTGCGCACCCAGCTGGCATCGTCGCTGCAAGACCTGCCGGGTGGCGCGTCGGGCGTCGAAGCCGCGATCGACCTGCTGTGGGCGGGCTACTCGGGCACGCTCGCCACGGCCGTCACCGAGCTGTGGGTGGCCGCGCGCACCGACCCGGAGCTGCGGGCTGCGATCCGGCCCGTGGACCGGGCGCTGGGCCGCGCGACGCTGGCGCACGTGAGCCAAGTGGCGGGTGACCTGCCGAAAGAACGCGCGGAGACGCTGTTCTGGCTCACCGTGAACCTCACCCGCGGTCTCGCCCTCGACGCCGAGCTGGGCGGCGACCCGAACCGGCGCCGCAAGCTGCTGCAGGAGTGGAAGCGGATCGCGGTGCTGATGTACTCGCAGCCCTGAGATCCCGGGCCGACCGGTGGCAGGATCACACCGCCCCTTAGCGCGACGGGGTTCTTCGTGGTGGAATCGCAGATGCCCTTTGAGCAGGCGAAGGAGCCCCCGATGACCAGCGTGCCGCAGTACCCGCCGCCACCCGTCGCCGAGCCGGGCGCGGTCTCGCGACTGCTCGCCGGGATCCTCGGAGTGTTCTCGGCCGCGCTCACGGTGGCGGGCACGTTCCTGCCGGCGGCGGCGTCCAGCGTGACGGTGAACGGCCAGTTGCAGAGCTCGTTCTCCGTCAGCGCGTGGGCCCGGGACGTCGAAACGGCTCCACAGTCGGAGCAGGACCTGTTCGGGGCCAGCCACGTCGCGCGGTTCGGCATCCCGATCACGGTGGCGGCCGTGGTGCTGCTCATCGGCGCCGTGCTCGTGTTCACCCGCGCCCGCGCCGCCGCTCGAATCTTGCTGATCGCCGGCAGCGCGGGCCTGGTCGCGGCGGTGTGGACCATGGGCGTGGACGTGTCGGCCAGCCTCAGCTTCGAGCAGCGAACCTCCGTCGTCGTCGCCCACTACACCACCGGCACCGGGTTCTGGGTGATGCTCGGCGGTGCCGTGATCGCCGTGCTAGTGCTGGCGCTCGCCGCGTTCGGCGGCGGCCGCTGGACCGCGCCGTGGACACCGCAGCCGTACTACTACCCGCCGGTGAACGACGAACCGGTGATCTACTCGCTCACCGACCCGGCACCCGCGCAGTCCTGGGCCGAGCCGCCCGCGCAGGGCGAACTTCCACCGGAATCCGAGCCCGGCGAGGAGCCGACTTCCCCGCCGTTCCCGCCGCAGGACGTTCAGCCCGCGCCGGGCGTCGAGCCGCCGGGCAAGCACCGCGACGACTACGATATGTGAATCTTATTCAGATTTTCCGCTCGACCGCCGTACCGTCGGTATGCTGTACTCGTCGGTAACACCGGTCTGAACGGAGACGGCATGACCAGCACGACACCGGCGAACCTCAGCGGCGAGACGGCCCTGCCCGCGACGATCGGGGGTGTCGCGGGAGCGCCGACGGCGGCGCGCGCGGCCCGGCTCGTCGCCCGCGTGACCGGCGGTGCGGACTCCGCGCCGATCCGCATGACGGCGCCGTTCACCGGGCTGCCGATCACCACCATTCCCCAGGCCACCGACTCCGACGTGCGCGCGGCCTTCGCGACCGCGCGCACGGCCCTGCACGAGTGGGCGGCCCGGCCGGTCGCGCAGCGCCAGCGGTTCCTCGTGCGCCTGCACGACCTGATCCTCGCCCGCCAGGCAGAAGCGCTCGACCTCGTCCAGGTGGAGGCCGGCAAGGCGCGGCTCGACGCGTTCGACGAGGTGAGCGCGGCCGCGCTGGTGGCGGCCTACTACGGCAAGCACAGCGCGAAGATCCTGGCGCCGAAGCGCGCGGCCGGGGTGATCCCGGTGCTGACGAAGGCGGGCGAGCTGCGCCACCCCAAGGGTGTCGTCGGCATCATCTCGCCCTGGAACTACCCGGTCGCGCTCACCGCGATGGACGTGTTCCCGGCGCTCGCGGCGGGCAACGCCGTGGTGCAGAAGCCGGACAACCAGACGGCGCTTTCCGCGTTGTGGCTGCAGGAGCTCGCGTCCGAAGCGGGGCTGCCGGACGGGCTGTGGCAGGTGGTGCTCGGCCGCGGCTCGCAGGTCGGCCCGGCGCTGCTCGAAGAGTGCGACTACCTCTGTTTCACCGGTTCCACGCCGACCGGCAAGGACCTGGCGACGCAGATCGCGGCCCGGCTCACCAGCTACTCGCTCGAGCTCGGCGGCAAGAACCCGATGATCGTGCTGCCGGACGCCGACGTCGCCAAGGCCGCGACGGGCGCGGTCACCGCGTGCTTCTCCTCCGCCGGGCAGCTGTGCGTCTCGGTGGAGCGGATCTACGTGCACGAAAGCGTCCGCGACGAGTTCACCCGCGCCTTCGTGGCGCGCACGACCGCGCTGAAGCTCGGCGGTGAGCTGGGCTTCGGGCCGCAGATGGGGTCGTTGACGTCGCCGAGCCAGCTCGAAACCGTGTCGGCACACGTCGAGGACGCGCGAGCCAAGGGCGCGCGCGTGCTCACCGGCGGGCGGGCGCGGGCGGACCTCGGTCCGCTGTTCTACGAGCCGACCGTGCTCACCGACGTCACGCCGGACATGGTGCCGTTCGCCCAGGAGACGTTCGGGCCGGTGGTGTCGATCTACGGCTACACCGACGTCACCGATGCCATCGAGCGCGCCAACGACACCGCCTTCGGCCTCAACGCCAGCGTCTGGTCGCGCAACGGCCGCGCAGGCTGGGAGGTCGCGGCCCGGCTGAAGGCCGGGACGGTGAACGTCAACGAGGGCTACGCGGCGACGTTCGGCAGCGTCGGCGTGCCGATGGGCGGGATGAAGGACTCCGGCGTCGGCCGCCGCAACGGAGTCGAGGGGTTGCTGAAGTACACGGAGGCGCAGTCGATCGCCGTGCAGCGCGGGCTGGCCTTGCGGCCGCCGCGCCGGGTGCCGGGCGGGGTGTGGGCGCGGCTGATGACGTCGAGCATGAAGCTGCTGCGGCACCTGCCCTGGCGGTGATCAGCCGAGGCCGAGGAGCTCCACGGCCGTGCGGTCGAGGATCGCGGCGATGTCATCCGAGGGCAGGCCGGAGCGTTCGACGTAGGTCACGGCCTCGGTGAACCCGTCGCCCTTCTGGTATGGGAAGTCGGTGCCGAGCACCAGGCGGTCGGCGCCGAGCGTTTCGGCCGCGAGGCGCAGCGCCGGCACGTGGTTGTGCCCGACGGTGTCGTAGAAGATCCGGCGCGCGGCGAGGCTCGGCTTTTCCGGGGTTTCCGGTGCCTCCCAAGGGTTCTGGCGGTCGATGCGGGGCAACAGCATCGGCAACGCGCCGCCGAGGTGGGGCAGGATGATCTTCATCCGCGGGAAACGGCTCGGGATCCCGGCGACGATCAGGTGCAGCACGGCGACGGTGTCCTCGATCGGCGCGCCGATCTGCCACGTGAGCTCCGGCCCGATCAGCGGCGACTCGGCGCCGACACCGGCGGGGTGCACGAACAGGACGCTGCCGCGCCGGTCGAGCTCTTCGTAGACGGGCAGGAACGCCGGGTCGCCGAGCGTGCGGCCCAGCACCGACGTGGTCACGGCGGCGCCCAGGAAACCCAGCTCGTCGAGCGCGCGGGTGAGCTCGCCGAGCGCCGCGCCGGTGTGCGGAAGCGGCAGGGAGGCGAACGCTTTGAACCGATCGGGGTGCTGCCGGACGAGCTCGGCGTAGTCATCGTTGACGAACCGCGCCGCCGCCACGGCGGCCTTCTCGTCTTCGAAGTGCGGCGGCGCGGGCGTGGTCGACAGCACCTGAAGGTCGATGCCCGCCGTCGCCATCTGCTCGAACCGCGAATCGAGCTCCGCCGCGGTCGCCCCCGCACCAAGCCGGCCCTGCGCGGTCGCCTTCTCGTTGCCCGAGCGGGACAACAGGTCCAGGTACGCCTCGCTCCACAGGTGAGCGTGCACGTCGACGCGCATCCCCGGCTCCTCCCGACGTGGTTAGCATGCTATTTGATCACCAGTCAACCACTGCCGGACGAGTTCGGCACGCGGCGGGTCCCGGCGCGCAGTCGGCGACCGAAGCTCGCAGCAGACAATCACCGCGAACCGGCAAACCGTCCGGGCGCAGCCGGCGTCAGTCTTTCGTGGCCGGGGTCGTGAGCAGGCCGCGGTCGTAGGCGATGGCGACGGCTTCGGCGCGGCGGCTGGCGCCCAGCTTGGCCATGACGCGGGAGAGGTGGACGGAGACCGTCTTCTCGCTGATGTAGAGCTCCTCCCCCACCTGGCGGTTGGTGCGGCCGAGGGCGACGCGTTCGAGGACGTCGCGTTCGCGGTCGGTGAGGGGGTTGGGGCGGGTGGGCGCGGTGACGGCCGGGGTGACGCCGGGCAGGTCGGTGCGGGCGCGGTGGGCCAGGTCGCGCACGGCGTCGCGCAGGGGTAGTGCGCCGAGGGCGGACGCGACGGTGTGGGCGGAAGTCAGGGCGTCTTCGGCGGGCCGGCCGTGGGCGAGCAGGGCCTGGGCCTCGAAGTGGCGGCACATGGCCTGCTCGTAGACCGCGCCGTAGTCGTAGGCCGTGGCGGCGGCGGACCACAGCGCCGGGTCGGCGGGGCCTTCGAGGCCGGACGCTGCGGCTTCCAGGCGGGCGAGCCAGGCGTGGCCTTCGGGACCGAGGGTGCCGGAGCGCGGGCTGCCCTCGACGGCGGTGCGCCGGCCGTGCTCCAGCAGGCGGCGGCCGACGGACACCAGGTTCTCGGCGGTGCGCTGGTCGCCGTGCAGGCGGGCGTCGGCGGCGAGGGCGGCGACCGAGGTCATGCCCAGCGCGACGATCCGGATGCCGCCCAGCAGCCAGGGCTCGATCTTCTCCAGCCACGCCACCAGTTCCTCGGTGACACGCACGGCTTCGGTGTGATCGCCGCGCCAGGTCGCGAGCTCGATGGCCGCGTCGCCCGCCGAGAGGGCGATCTGGATGTCGGCCGCCCACTGCTGGCGCAGCCCGGGCAGGAGGCGCGCGGCGTCGTCGAACCGGCCGCGCGCGACGAGGAACAGCACCCAGTTGGCGAGGATCCGGGCGGCGACCGCGCTCGACACCCCGCGCGCCGCGCGCCCGGCCGCGTCCTCCGCGGGCCAGTCGCCGCTGAGGTAACGCAGGTAGAGCTGCCGCGCGCGCAGCTCGAGCCCGAACGAGCTCCACGTGAGCCCCGATTCTTCCGCGCGCGCCACCCCGTTGGTCACGTGCGTGAGGGCTTCGGCCATCTCGGCCTGGTCGTCGTAGCTCAGGGCGAGGAAGTACAGGCCGCGCAGCTCGACGTTGAGGGCCTCGGAGTCGCGCGCCTTGCGGATGCCCTGGCGCAGCCGTTCCCGCGCGAGCGCCGCGTCGCCCGCCGAGTCGGCCAGCGTGCCCAGCGTGATGAGCCCCGACGCCTCGGCTCCGACCGCGCCGACGGCTCGCGCGTCGGACACCGACGTGAGCGCGTTGTCCAGCGCCTCGCCCGGCTGGTCGAGCAGCCGCAGGAACCCCGCGCGCGTGGCGAGCACCCACGCCCGCGTGGCGCTCGGCTCGCTGTCCTTCACCAGCTCCCACGCCCGGTCGACGGCCAGCGTCGCCTCGTCGAGCGTGCCTTCAAGCGCCAGCAACGCTTCGGCCAGCCGGCGCCACACCTTGGCCGACCTCAGCGTCGGGGTGTCGGGCCCGAGCAGCTCCGTGGCCGAGCGCGCGTAGGCCGCCGCCCGCTCCGGCTCCCCCGACGTGCCCGCGAAGTACGAAGCCTCGTGAAGCAGCTTCAGCTCGTCGACGCCCTCGGGCCGGTCCGCGACGGCCACCGCGTCCCAGATGGACAGTGCCTGTTCGGCGTGCCGCAGGGCCGCCCCCGGTGCGCCCAGCTTCTCCGCCTCCGCCATCGCGCTCAGCAGCGCGGGCAGCGCCGTGACGAAGTCGCGGCTTTCAAGACTGTGGAACGCCAGCTTGGCGTCGTGCCCGCGCCCCTGCGGGATCGCGCGGATGCGGGCCGCGTACGCCGCGTGCGTGCGGTTGCGCTCCCCCGGCAGCAGATCCGCGTACACCGCTTCCTGCAGCAACGCGTGGCGGAACACATACGAGCCGTCCTCGATCACGAGCACGTGGTGCTGCACGGCCTCGCGCAGCGCCTCGTCGAGCTCCAGCTCGCCGATGGCCGCGATCTCCGCCAGCGCCGCGTGCGACACCGGTTCGTTGGCCACGGAGATCACCCGCAGCACGCGCCGCGTCTCCGCGGGGAACCGTTCGAGCCGGGCGAGCAGCACCTCGGCGAGCCCGGCGGGCAGGTCCCGGCAGTCGGCGTCCGTGGCCAGCAGCTCTTCCACGAAGAACGGGTTGCCCTCCGACCGCGCGACGATGTCGGCCACCACGTCGGCCGGCAGCGGCTCGTCGGCCAGCGCCTCCACGAACGCCCGCGCCTCGGCGGGCCCGAACGGCGCCAGCGCGACCTGCTCCACCGTGGCCAGGCGCACCAGCTCCGACAGCAGCCCTCGCAGCGGATGGCGCCGGTGCACGTCTTCTTCGCGGTAGCTGCCCACGACCAGCAGCCGCTGCGCGCGCAACCTGCTGGCCAGGAAGGACAGCAGGTTGCGCGTCGAAGAGTCGGCCCAGTGCAGGTCCTCGAGCAGGATCACCACCGGCCGCGACTCGGCGACCTCGGTCAGCACCCCCAGTACCGCATCGAACAGCTGGAGCTGACCCAGGTCCTGTTCCGGTCGCGGCCGGCGCATGACCTCGCGCTCGCTGGCCGACACCTGGCCGTGTTCCCCCGGTCCCATCGGCTGGGGCTCCCCGCTCTGCGGCAGCAGCCGCGCGAGCGCCGGCCGCGACCGCACCGCGGCGGCGACCACCGGATCCCCCGACGAGCCCAGCGGCGCCAGCGCCTCCGCGAACGGCAGGTACGGCAGACCGCCGTCGCGCACGTCGATGCACCGGCCGGTGAGCACCAGCGCACCGTTCGCCGCGACGTGCTCACCGAGCGCGGTGAGCAGCCGGGTCTTGCCGACGCCCGCGTCGCCCGCGATCAGCACGGCGCCGGCCTCGCGCCGCTCCGCGCGAGCGAAGGCGGCGCGAAGCCGCCGCATCTCGTGAGTGCGGGCGACCAGCGGGATTCCGGAGCCTAAGCGGGGCACGAGGAGCATTCTGTCCTACCCCACCGACAGTTCCGCCATGCTTTTCGCCGAGGGCGTGACACCCTCGGCGAACCGGTCGTTCACCGCGCCAGGTGATCGGCGCGGGAGGCCACCTGCGCAGCCGTGCGGCGTTCCTGCGCCGGCACGGTCACGCTGGTCACCCGGTGGGCCCGCAGCCACCGCACGACGCGGCTCTGCTTGGTCATCCGCGCGTCGCGCCCGGCCTTCCGCAGCTGCTCCTCGCGGTAGGCCACCTCGGCGCTCATCGCGTCCAGGAGCTGGTAACTCATCGCTTCTTCCCCATCCTCTGCGAGTGCCTTCTTCCGTGACACTCACAGTCGTCCTGAGGCAGGGCCGCCGGCATCGGGCGATCACCCCGTCCTGGACGCCAAACGACCCCTTACCCGAGACGCCGACCGGCGAAGAGCAGGTCGGCGGGGTAAGGGGTCGCCGGGTGGAACGTCAGTCGCGGGCCTGGCCGCCGGCGCGCACCGCCGCCAGCAGCCCCCGCCAACCCGAAGCGGGGAGGCGGAAAGCACCCCCTTCGGGGTCCTTCGAGTCGCGCACCGCGGCGTCGCCGCCGACGAAGGCGATCTCGACGCAGTCGTTGCCGCCGCCGCTGTGGCTGCTCTTGCGCCAGGTGGCCCGGGAAAGATCCGCGTCCGGCATCATGTTCCCCACTTCCTCACTGTGTCCTCGGTTCCAGGTGGTGCACTGCAGCCGGCGCGGTTGACCGTTCGGCGAACCGGCCGGCCGCCTCGGTGATCAAGTCGACCGAGTCGTCCGGTTTCAGTGCGGCAGCGCGCAGGTGGTCGAACATCAGCGCGTAGCGCCGGACGTCTTCGGGTTGTTCGAGGTACAGGCCGCTGGAGGTGCTGTCGTCGACGTAGACGACGTCGGGGTCGGCCTGCTCGGGGAACCCCATGATGAGGAACGGACCTTCCATGCCGGGGTGCGCACCGGCGCCGAAGGGGACCACCTGGACGGTCACGTTGGGCTTCTCGGCGACCGCGGCCATGCGGTAGAGCTGCTCGGCCATCACCTCGGAGCTGTCGACCACGCGGTGCAGCACGGCCTCGTCGACCACCGCCCAGTACTCCGGCGGCGGCGTGTCGCTCAGCAGCTCCTGGCGAGCCATGCGCGCGGCCACGCGACGCCGGATCGCGGCGTCCTCGGCGTCGGGCCGCAGCGCTCTTATCACGGCGTGGGCGTAGCGCTCGGTCTGCAGCAGGCCCGGCACGAGCAGCGCCTGGAACGCGCGCAGCGAGGTCGCGTCGGCCTCCAGGCCCACGAACGTGCCGGTGAACACCTCGTTGTACGCGTGCCACCAGCCGCGTTTGCGCGCCTCGCGGGCCAGCTGGACGAGCGCCTCCTGCTCGTCGCCGGTGATCCCGTAGAGCGCCAGCATGTCCCGGGCGTCGCGCGGGGTGACGCCGACGTGCCCGGTCTCGATGCGGCTCACCTTCGAGGCGGAGCACTCGAGCTTCTCGCCCACCTCGTCGATGGTGAAGTCGGCGGCTTCCCGGAGCCGCCTCAGCTCGCTCGCGAGCCTCCGGCGGCGAACGGTGGGTCCCTGGCCTCTCGCCACGACAGCACCTCCGGATCGTCTTACACGGTGGGCGCACCGTAGACCAACACTGACCAACGCTGCCCGCACCGCATATCTAACCAGCCGTCCGACTAGTCAGTGGGGTATTAACACTTCGGAATTCCCGCCTTCGCGGCGGGGCTCCGCCCTGCAATTTGCAGATTGCGCTTGTACTCTGACACCCGTGTGAGCCGGAACCGGTCACGCCGTGCCGGTCGAGCCGGCCGTCATGATCGGTTCGGGTTCCTGAGCAGCGTAGACGACGACCAGCCGGAAACTGACACCGAGTGCGCGGGCGTTTCCGGCGGAAGGTGTCCGGGGCCGCCCCCCGACCGGTCCCGGGCACCTTCACCTTCGGTTGTCAGTTGTTGGCAGACCATCCGAGGCACACTCCGGCGATTACCCGGCTACGCATTTCGCATTTACCGCCACCCGGAAGTGTGGTTGATTCCGTACACCGCACGCATCGACACACTCTCAGTAGAACCGGATTCGACCGTCCTCACAGGACGCGCAGCAGTCCTTCCTGGACGACCGTGGCGATATGCGTGCCGTCCTGCGCGAAGAAGCGGCCCGTGGCCAGCCCGCGCGCGCCCGACGCGCTCGGCGAAGTGCTGTCGTAGAGGAACCACTCGTCGGCGCGGAAGGGCCGGTGGAACCACAGCGCGTGGTCCAGGCTCGCGCCGAGGACCTTGTCGACGTCCCAGTACACGCCGTGGCGCGCGAGGATCGAGTCGAGCAAGGTCATGTCGGAGGCGTAGGTGAGCACGCAGACGTGCAGCAGCTGGTCGGCGGGCAGCGTGCCGTCGGCGCGCATCCACACGCGGTTGCTCGCCGGTCGCTCGCCGGTGGCGCGCGTGATCCACGGCGGTTCGCCGACGTAGCGCACGTCGATGGGACGCGGGCGCTCGGTGAAGCGCAGGCCGAAGCCGGCCGTGCGCTCCTGGAACGTCGGCAGCGTCTCGGGGTCGGGCACGTCGGGCATCGGCTCGCCGTGCTCGAGGCCCTGCTCGTCCTTCTGGAACGAGGCGGACAACGCGAAGATCGCCTTGCCGTGCTGGATGGCCGTGACGCGGCGCGTGGTGAACGAGCGGCCGTCGCGGATGCGGTCCACCTCGTAGAGGATCGGCACGCTCGGGTCGCCGCCGCGGATGAAGTAGGCGTGCAGCGAGTGCACGCGCCGGTCCTCGGGCACGGTACGCCCGGCCGCTACCAGGGCCTGCCCGGCGACCTGGCCGCCGAAGACGCGGACCGGGGAGTGCGCGGGCGAAACCCCGCGGTAGAAGTCCTCCTCCACCTTCTCCAGGTCGAGGAGATCGACGAGCCGGTCGAGCACCGCCTGCCCGCCGCCGGCGGCCTCGTCGAGCCCGGCGGCGGCGGTCCTGGCGATATCGGTCATGCCCGAACCCTATTCGGTCGGCATGAACCTCGTCCCTTATGCGTGGTCGTCTTCACCGAGGCGGTGCACGTGGATCAGGTTCGTGGAGCCGACGGTCCCGGGCGGGGAGCCGGCCACGATCACCACGAGGTCGCCGCGCTGGTACTTGCCCATCTGCAGCATCGCGTGGTCGACCTGCTGGATCATCTGGTCGGTGGAGTCGACCCGCGGCACGATCGTGGTCACCGTGCCCCACGTCATCGACAGCTGGCTGCGCACGCAGTCCTCCGGCGTGAACGCCATCAGCGGCAGCCGCGTGTGCAGGCGGGCCAGGCGGCGCACGGTGTCGCCGGACTGGGTGAACGCGACGAGCGCCTTGGCGTTGAGCCGCTCGCCGATGTCGCGGGCGGCGTAGGAGATCACGCCGCGCTTGGTGCGCGGGACGTGCGTGAGCGGCGGGACGACCGGCGAGTCGGTCTCGACCGCCTCGACGATGCGGCCCATCGTCTGCACCGTCTCGATCGGGTAGCGCCCGACGCTGGTCTCGCCCGAGAGCATCACGGCGTCGGTGCCGTCGAGCACCGCGTTGGCCACGTCGGAGGCCTCGGCGCGAGTCGGCCGGGAGTTGTTGATCATCGACTCGAGCATCTGCGTCGCGACGATGACCGGCTTCGCGTTCTCGCGGCAGATCTGGATGGCGCGCTTCTGGACCAGCGGCACCTGCTCCAGCGGCAGCTCGACGCCGAGGTCGCCGCGGGCGACCATCACCGCGTCGAAGGCCAGCACGATCGCCTCGAGGTTGTAGACGGCCTCGGGCTTCTCGATCTTCGCGACGACCGGCAGCCGGCCCTTGCCGACGCGGTCCATGACCTGGTGCACCAGGTCGATGTCGGCCGGCGAGCGCACGAAGGACAGCGCGATGAAGTCGACGCCCAGGTGCAGCGCGAACTCGAGGTCCTCGATGTCCTTCTCGCTCAGCGCCGGGACGGAGACGTCCATGCCCGGGAGCGAGACGCCCTTGTTGTTGCTGACGGGGCCGCCTTCGGTGACCTCGCAGACCACGTCCTGGCCCTCGACGCCCGTGACCACGAGGCCGACCTTGCCGTCGTCCACCAGGAGGCGGTCGCCCGGCTTGGCGTCCTTCGCGAGGCCCTTGTAGGTGGTCGAGACACGGTCGTGCGTGCCCACCACGTCCTCGACGGTGATGCGGACGACGTCGCCCGTGTGCCACTCGGCCGAGCCGCTGGCGAAGGTGCCCAGACGGATCTTCGGACCCTGGAGGTCGCCGAGAATGCCCACCGCCCGGCCACTCTCGGCCGCAGCGGCCCGGACCAGGTCGTAGACCTGCTTGTGGTCGCTGTGGCTTCCGTGGCTGAAGTTCATCCTCGCGACGTCCATTCCGGCGTCGACGAGTGCCCGCATCTTCTCCGGAGTGGAGGTCGCGGGACCCAGCGTACAAACGATCTTCGCGCGTCGGCTCACGTTCGATGACAGTAGTCGCTCATCCCCCTCACGTCTGTACCGATACCGAAAGTTCGGAGGAAGTGTTCAGAAACCATTCAGATGACTAACCTCCGTAAGTATGACGGCGGTTCGGCGGCTCGCGCTCGTGCTCGCGGCGTTCGCCCTGGTCGGGGCGTGTTCCGCGCCGCCGCAGCCACCGTGGCGGCTCGTTGACCTGCCCGTTTCCGGTACGCGCGTACTGGGATTCGTCCCGGCTTCATCGGGAATCGTCATGACCGGCTCGGTGCCGGAACCCGCCGGACGGGCCCCCGCGGCGTGGTTCGGCGGTCGGTCGGGGGCGCCGTGGACGCCGGTGCCGGTCCACCCGGCGACGGGCTACGGGCGGCAGGCGGAGCTGACACTGCCGGCCGCGTCGGGTTCCCGGCTGCTCGCGCTGGGCTCCGCGTACGGCGGCGCGCACGCCAACCCGCGCCCGACGATCTGGACGGGATCGGTGGCCGGCGGGCTGACGGAGCACGAACAGCCGGTGGAGCTTCTCGGTGGCGAGCGGGCGGTGACCACGTCCGGGTCCGTGGCCGGTCCGGCGGGGTACGTGCTGACGGGTCAGTGGGACCACCGGGCCGGCGGCGTCGGCGCGGCGGTCTGGACCTCGGCGGACGGCTCTTCGTGGGCGTTGCGCGAGGACCCGGCGCTGCTCAGCACCGCCGGCGACCAGACCCGCATGCTGGCCGCGGCGGGCGGCGGGCCGGGTTATGTTGCCGTCGGCGACGCGCGGGCGGGGCTCTCCGTGCGGCCGGTGGCCTGGACGTCGGCCGACGGTTCGGCGTGGACGCGGGTTTCGATGCCGTCCCCGGCCGGCTCGGCCACGGCATGGCGCGTGACGTGCTCGGCCTCGGACTGCGCGGCCGTCGGCGCGACCAGTGAACAGCGCCTGACCTGCTGGCAGTCGAGTCCTTCGAGTCCTTCATGGACGGCGTCCGCCGGCGGCCCGGTGATCCCCGCGTCGCAGCTGCTGGAGGTGACCGGCCTGACGCTCGACTCGTCGGGCCGGCTCGACGTGGCGGTCAAGGTCGACGGCCGGCCGCGGCTCTGGCGCGTCGGGCAGCGGTGCGAGGACTTCGCGGAACTGCCGCTGCCCGAGGTGGCCAAGTCGCTGGCGTTGATCGCGGACGGCCCCGACCTGCTCTTGTCCACGACCACGGATTCGGGGAGCAGGGTCTGGCATTACCCGCTCCCCCGCTGACGGCCCTAGCGGCGCGGCTGTTCGCTCGACCCGACGTGGTCGCGCGCCCACTCGTTGAAGGCGCGCAGCTGGCGCCAGGACTTGCGGACGCGGTCGAAGGCCTCGCGCTCGTGGAGGAAGTCGGCGGGTTCCCACGAGCGGGCGGCGTAGACGGATCGGTAGCGCAGCAGGTCGAGGCGCGGGTGGTCCTCGGCGAAGCCACGGGGACGGGACTTGAGGCGGTCACCATGGATGTCGAAGCCTGCGCGCTTCAGCTTGGCCAGGATCTGTTCCAGCACGGGGCCGTGCAACTCGGTGTCGACGGCCGTGCGGAAGCGCGCGATCTGGTCGGACGCGAGGTGGAAACAGCCGCCGCCCACCCGCAGGCCGCCGGGGCTCAGCTCGACGTAGTAGGCGCCGCCGCCGCGGCCCGCCTCGATGACGCCGCCGCAGTGTGTCTTGTACGGGGTCTTGTCCTTCGCGAAGCGCACGTCGCGGTAAGGCCGGAACACCTTGCCCTCGCCGAAACCCTCGCCGAACTCCGGCTCCAGTTCCTTGAGCAGCGCCTCCATCGGCTCGCGCACGTCGGACTTGTAGGTCGCGACGTGTTCGTCCCAGTAGGACTTGGAGTTGTCGGCCTCGAGCCCGTCGTAGAAATCGACGGCGTACTCACCGAATCCCGTGAACTTCACGCCGAGCACGATAATCCGCGCCACCGACAGTTTCTCCGCCGGACGCTTCTTCGCCGAACGCGGGAGACCCCGCCGGAGCGGATCCGGCGGGGTCGGTGTGCCTGGGGACCCGGTGCGGCCGGCGCGCCCCTGCGCCGCCGGCCGCACCGGAAGCGGTCACTTCGCGACGGCTGTCATCAGCTCGCCGTTGGACGTGTCGCCGGACAGCTCCCACACCATGGCGCCGCCGAGGCCCTGCTGCTTGGCGTAGCCGATCTTGCTGCCGATGGTGCTCGGGGTGTCGTAGCTCCACCAGTTCGAACCGCACTTCGCGTACGCCGTGCCGGCGACAGTGCCGGTCGACGGGCAGCTCGACTTCAGGATCTTGTAGTCCTCGATGCCCTGCTCGTACTTGCCGGGCGCCGGGCCCGTGGCGGAACCGCCGGGCGCGCTCTGCGTGACGCCGGTCCAGCCGCGGCCGTAGAACCCGATGCCCAGCAACAGCTTCGACGCGGGCACGCCCTTGCTCTTGAGCTTCTGGATGGCCGCGTCGGAGTAGAAGCCGGCGGTGGGGATGCCGGCGTACGAGGTCAGCGGCGAGTGCGGAGCCGTCGGGCCCTGCGCCGCGAACGCGCCGAAGTAGTCGTAGGTCATCACGTTGTACCAGTTCACGTACTGCGCGGCGCCCGCGTAGTCGGCGGCGTCGATCTTGCCGCCGTTGGTCCCGTCGGCGGTGATCGCCGCCGTGACGAGCTTCGACGAGCCGAACTTGGCGCGCACGGCCGCCATCAGGTTCTTGAACGCCGCCGCGCCGCTGGTGTCGCAGCTCAGGCCACAGGCGTTGGGGTACTCCCAGTCGAGGTCGATGCCGTCGAACAGGCCGGCCCAGCGCGGGTCGTTCACGAGGTTGTAGCAGGAGTTCGCGAACGCGGCGGGGTTCTTCGCGGCCTGGCCGAAGCCGCCCGACCAGCTCCAGCCGCCGAACGACCAGATCACCTTGAGGCCGGGGTGCTTGGCCTTCAGCTTCTTCAGCTGGTTGAAGCTGCCCGCCAGCGGCTGGTCCCAGGTGTCGGCGACGCCGTCGACGCTGCCCGCCGCGTCGTAGGTCTTCTGGTAGTCCGCGTAGGCGTCGCCGATGGCGCAGCCGCCGTTGGTGACGTTGCCGAACGCGTAGTTGATGTGGGTGAGCTTCGCGGCGGAGCCGGAGGTCTCGATGTTCTTCACGTGGTAGTTGCGGTCGTACACACCCCAGTCGGTGAAGTAGCCGACCACCTTCCCGACCGAAGCCTGCGGGGCGGCGGCCGACTCTGTGGCCGCCGTGGACACGGGCGCGGCCACGGCCGCTGCGGCGAGTGCGGCGCTGGCCAGGCTGACGAGCGCCAAGAAGCTCTTCCTGCGCGGACGGGGCATGCCGGCTCCCTTCGGGGAGTCACACCAGGTGACCGAACGGGGACAGTGGGGACTCTCACACCGTAAGTGGACTAGACCATTTGGTCAATGGTCCAGTCCAGGGAATCAACCGGACAATTCGGTCGCTTGATGTCGATCACCCGCGGGGCGAGGTCGGCCTGGTCACGGTGCGCCGGAGCGGTCCCGGATGGCCCAAGGCGCTCTGGGCCTCGCGGCGCTCGCCGCTCGTGCCGAGGCTCGGCACGGCCGTGCGGCGCACCGGGCCCGAGGCGTCAGGCAGGTGTCTCGAACGTGATCCCCGTGGCCGCCGCGCGGCGTTCGCCCCAGGCGTACAGGGCGGTCAGCGCCGGCCCGAGGGCTTCGCCGTCCGGGGTGAGGCGGTATTCGACGCGGGGGACGCGGCCGTCGAGGGCTTGGCGGTGGACGAGGCCGTCGGTGGTCAGCTCGCGCAGCTGCTGGGTGAGCATCTTTTCGCTGATACCCGGCATGAGGCGGCGCAATTCGCCGTAGCGGTGCACGCCCTCTTTGAGGTGCGCGAGGATCACCGGCTTCCACCGGCCGCCGATGACGTCGACGGTGAGCTCCACCGGGCACCAGTACCGCCTGCCCGCCATCACGGCCTCCTCGCTACGCACCGAAAAGTAAGTGGTTGCCCGGCCGGGCCGGGTGCGCTCTGCTGGCCTGATGATTGTGGAATACCTGCGCTACACCATCCCGGCCGACCGCGCGGCCGCGTTCGAGGCCGCGTACGCCGAGGCTTCCGGCTCGCTCGCGAAGGCACCCGAGTGCGTCGGCTACGACCTCAGCCGCTGCGCCGAAGACCCTACGTGCTATGTGCTCGCGATCCGTTGGACCTCGGCCGAGGCACACCTCGAGGGTTTCCGCCGCGGCCCGCATTTCCCGCCGTTCTTCGCGGCGATCCGCGACTACGTCGGCGACCTCGACGAGATGCGCCACTACGAGCCGACAGCCGTCACCGGCAAGGGCGGCGCCCGGCCGCCGACGCTGTACGACTGGGCCGGCGGCGGCCCCGCGCTCCGGCGCCTGACCGAGGTCTTCTACCGCCACGTGCCCGAAGACCCGCTGCTGGAACCCGTGTTCCGCGGCATGGACGCCCACCATGCCGAGCACGTCGCGGTCTGGCTCGGCGAGGTACTCGGCGGCCCGGCGGACTACACCGCCCACCACGGCGGGCACCCGCACATGATCGGCCGGCACCTCGGCCGCGGGATCACCGAGGAGCAGCGCCGCCGGTGGGTATCGCTGCTGCTCGACGCCGCCGACGAGACCGGCCTGCCCGCCGACCCGGAGTTCCGCGCCGCGTTCGCCGGGTACCTGGAGTGGGGCAGTCGGCTGGCCGTGCTGTTCTCGGCGCCCGGAGCCGAACCGGCCACGGACGAACCGGTGCCGCACTGGGACTGGACGATGCCGCCGTGGCAGGCGCCCGCCTCCTAGGCGTCGTACGAGCGCCCGATAGCCGCCGGTCCGCCACACACTGTCCACAGTGGATCCGGTCCCCCGCGCGCCGGGTGGGGCCGGCCCCACCCGGCGCGGAAGAAACTCAGCCGAAGAAGACTTCGGCCTCTTCGTAACGCTCCAGCGGCACCGTCTTCAGCTCGGCGGTCGCCTCCGACAGCTTCACGCGCACGATGTCGGTGCCCTTCAGCGCCACCATCACGCCGAAGTCGCCGTCGGCCACCGCGTCCACGGCGTGCAGGCCGAAGCGGGTGGCGAGCACGCGGTCGTAGGCGGTCGGGGTGCCGCCGCGCTGCACGTGGCCGAGCACGACCGCGCGCGACTCCTTGCCGGTGCGGTGCGCGATCTCGTCGGCCAGCCAGGTGCCGATGCCGCCGAGGCGGACGTGCCCGAAGGCATCCTTCTCGCCCGCGACCAGCTTCTCCTCGCCGCCCTCGGGCAGCGCGCCCTCGGCGACGACGATGATCGGCGCGTACTCGTTCTCGAAGCGGCGCTCGACCCACTCCACGACCTGGTCGACGGAGAAGTGGCGCTCCGGCACCAGGATCACGCTCGCGCCGCCGGCCAGGCCGGAGTGCAGGGCGATCCAGCCGGCGTGGCGGCCCATGACCTCCACGACCAGCGCGCGGTGGTGCGACTCGGCCGTGGTGTGCAGCCGGTCGATCGCCTCGGTCGCGATGGAGACGGCGGTGTCGAAGCCGAACGTGTAGTCGGTGGCGCCCAGGTCGTTGTCGATCGTCTTGGGCACGCCGACGACGCCGATGCCGTCGTCGGTCAGGCGCTTCGCGACGCCGAGGGTGTCCTCGCCGCCGATCGCGATCAGCGCGTCGATCTCCTGCTCGGCGAGCACGGCCTTGATCTTGTCGACGCCGCCCTCGACCTTGTACGGGTTGGTCCGCGACGAGCGCAGGATCGTGCCGCCGCGCGTGAGGATGTCCTCGACGTCGCGCAGGCCGAGCGGCTTGCTCTCGCCCGTGAGCGGCCCCTGCCACCCGTTGCGGAAGCCGGTGAACTCCCAGCCGTGCACCTCGATGCCCTTGCGGACCACCGCGCGGATCACCGCGTTCAGGCCCGGGCAGTCACCGCCACCCGTCAGCACACCGACACGCATCTCTTTCCTCCGTCTTCGTCACGTTGGAGATCGCAGTCACATTTCGACGCCAGAGTAGCGGCAATCGTCTGGATCGGTGCAGGGCGTACCACCTGGCCAATCGGTCCTCGTGCCCACACGGTGGCCGCGTGTGCTAGCTTGATCGGCGTGCAGCGCTATTTCTGGTTTACGAAGCCGGCCCCGGGTGGGTGCGGCCGCGTGAACCTGCGCTGACTTCCCACCCCCGAGCCGGATTCGAAACCGGCTCGGCGAGTTCCCGCGGGTCGGTGTCCACCAGGAAGGAACCACCCGCCGTGACCACCCCGCAGCTGACCGCCGGGCCCGCCGACGCGAGCACCCTCGACAACCAGCGCACCACGTCGATCAGCCCGCTGATCTCCCCCGCCTTACTGCGCGAAGACCATCCCGTGGACGCCGCCGTGGCGAAGGTCGTGCACGCCGGCCGCACCGAGACCGTCGACATCCTCGACGGCCGCGACGACCGCCTCGCCGTGGTCGTGGGTCCGTGCTCGGTCCACGACCCCGAAGCAGCGATCGAGTACGCCCACAAGCTGGCCGCCAAGGCCGACGAGCTGCGCGGCGACCTGCACATCGTGATGCGCGTGTACTTCGAGAAGCCGCGCACCACGCTGGGCTGGAAGGGCCTGATCAACGACCCCGACCTCGACGGCACCTTCGCCGTGAACAAGGGCCTGCGCCTGGCCCGCAAGCTGCTGCTCGACGTGTCGGCGCTCGGCCTGCCGGTGGGCTGTGAGTTCCTGGACCCGATCACGCCGCAGTTCATCGCCGACATCGTCACGTGGGGCTCGATCGGCGCGCGCACAGCCGCGAGCCAGGTGCACCGCCAGATGTGCAGCGCGCTGTCGATGCCGGTGGGCATCAAGAACTCGGTGGAGGGCGACATCCAGGTAGCGGTGGACGCCACGCGCGCGGCCGCCGCGTCGCACGTGTTCCCGGGCATCAACGTCGACGGCCTCGCGGCGCTGCTGACCACCTCGGGCAACCCCGACTGCCACGTGATCCTGCGCGGCAGCTCGCAGGGCCCGAACTACGACGCCGCCTCGGTGACCGAGACGCTCGGCCGGCTCGCCAAGTCGGGCCTGCCGGAGCGCGTGATCATCGACGCGAGCCACGGCAACAGCAACAAGGACCACGTTCGCTCCCGCGAGGTCGTGCTGGAGCTGGCCTCGCGGATTGCTGCGGGTGAGCGCGGGATCGTCGGGCTGATGATGGAGAGCTTCCTGGCGGCGGGCGCCCAGAAGCTGGTGCTGGGGCAAGCTTCGGAGCTCACTTACGGGCAGTCGATCACGGACGCGTGCCTGGACTGGGACACGACGGCGGATCTGCTGGACACGCTGGCGGGTGCGGTGCGGGCGCGTCGCTGAGCGGTTCGGTCAGCGGGTACAGCCGGGCGGGGTGTGCAGCCACGCTGACGCGGCCGCGATCACCTCGTCGGTGGTCGCGGCCGCGGGCAGTGGGTGGTCGGGGGCGATCGGAATGTTGCCGTAGACGCGGCCGGTCCGGTCGACGTCGCGCGCGGTCGTGATCACCAGTTCGGCGCCGTCGCTCAGGTGGAAGACCTCGTTGCCGGTCGCGAAGCCCGCGGTGGGCTGGCCGAAGGTTCGGGCGCGAGCGAGCCCGCGGAACGCGATGAGGGTCGCCTCGCCTGAGCTGGCGGTATGGGCAGAGGAGAGGACGGCGACCGGCGGCCGCTGGCGGGCCAGCCGCATCGGGTTGGCTTCAGCCGCAACGGGTGTGCCGCCGGCCAGGACCTCGCCGGCCCACAAGGTCACGCTCTGCGAGCCACCAGGCCATTCGAACGAGAACAGCTTGCCTTCGTCCAGCAGCGGCGCGAGGACCGTGAGCATGGGGAACATGTCCCCACCGTCGTTGCGGCGGAGGTCCACGATCCAGCCGCACGGACGGCTCGCGTCAGCAGAGCGGAGTGCGGCTTCCCCTGCGGCGATGTACCGGTGCTCGGCGGCCGGGTCCAAAACGAACCGGGGAACAGTCAGCACTGCCAGGTCGCCGGTGGTCGAGCTGCTCGGCACCTCGATGGTCTGCGCGGCGGGCGGGCGGGCCTGCGTCGGGCTGAGCAGGATCGTGTGCGGGTTGCCCAGCTCGGCGATCACGTTGCGGATCGCCGAGTACGTGCCCGCCGGCGCGGTCACCCCGGCGATTTCGCGCAGGGCCTCGGCCTCGGCGGCCGGCCAGTCGACGGTGTCCCGGTCGATCGAGTGCGCGCGAAGCAAGGCGAGAGCGTTCAGCAGATAATCGCGCGCCGGATCCGAACCAGGTGCCGCGGCGGCTGTGACCAGGCCACCGACGAGAACCACCACCGCCAGCCACGACAAAACACGGCGCACCCCAGCCCCCAGAAAAACCCTCAGCGGCGCCGGAACGCCGGTTCGATCACTTCCCAGCGTTGCAGGTTGTGTTTCGCGTCGGCAAGCGCATCGTGCTGGTCCGTGGGCGCCAGGGGCAGCTTCGGCTTCCCCGCGTCTTCCCAGCGTTGGCGCAGGTCGCGCGTGAAGCGGGGCAGCTGGCGCGGCAACGCGGGCATCGGGCCCCACAGTTGGGCCAGCGCGACGTGGTCGTAGGCCGCGAACCAGGCCCACAGCTCGATGCCGCCCGGGGGCTTGCCGAAGAACTCCAGCAGGTCGGTACGAATCTTCTCGCGGCTGCGCCAGGCCCGGTCCGCGGGCGAGGGCAGCTTCGGCAGCACGTTGTCGCGCACCCACGGACCCGCCTTGGCGGGGTCGAAGTCGGTCGACACGGCGTAGAACTCGCGGCCGCGCTCGTCGACGACACCGATCGAAACCAGGTCGATCGTCACGCCGTCCTCGATGAACTCGGTGTCGTAGAAGAAACGCACCGGTGAACCCTAGTGGGCTAGCCGACTTTGCTGTCGGGCACCCGGTCGGCGTCGCGACCCGAAGGCTGTGCGGGGACCTTCGGCTTGGCGCCGGACGCCTCGGCGGCGAGCAGCTCCTTGGCCTTCGCCGCGTAGATGTCCACGTACTCCTGGCCCGAGAGCTCCATCAGGGCGTACATGATCTCGTCGGTGATCGAGCGCTCGATGAAGCGGTCGCCGGCCAGGCCGTCGTAGCGGGAGAAGTCGAGCGGGGCGCCGAAGCGGATCTCGAGGCGGCGCGGCCACCACATCTTGGAGCCGATGGGGTTGACCTTCTCCGTGCCGATCATGGCAACGGGCACGACCACGCCCTTCGACTCCAGGGCAATGCGGGCGACGCCGGTCTTGCCCTTGTAGAGGCGGCCGTCGGGCGAGCGCGTGCCCTCGGGGTAGATGCCGAGCAGGTGGCCCTGCTTCACGAGCCGGATGGCGGTGTCGAGCGCGGCCTGCGCCGCGTTGCCGCTGGAGCGGTCGATGGGGAACTGCCCGACGCCGGTGAAGAACCACTTCTTGAGCAGGCCCTTGAGGCCCGGCTCGGTGAAATACTCCGACTTCGCCGGGAACGTGACCTTGCGTTTCACGCGGATCGGCATGAAGAACGAGTCGGCGACCGCCAGGTGGTTGCCGGCGAGGATCGCGCCGCCGTCCTCCGGGATGTTCTCGGCGCCGACGACTTTCGTCGGCCACAGCAACTTGAGCAGTGGTCCGATGAAGACGAACTTCATGAGCCAGTACAGCACCGCGCGCCAGTCCTTCCCTAGGCTCAACGATCGTTCCCAATGGTCAAGCCTACGAAACCCGACGGTGTGCGCACAATGCGGGACGAGCCGCTACTGGGTGGCAGCGATCGATCTCACAGCGGTACCAGGCAGTTCCGGGCACCGGCCGGGGCCCCACAAGACCACTCGACCGTGAGAGCATGGAAGACCTAGACCGCTTCGATCGGAAGGGCGTTCGTCATGGGCGTGCTCGCCGGCGCGGAACCGTTCGCCCACACCGGTTCCTCCGGGGCCGGGTTCCTGCTGTGCCACGGCTTCACCGGGACGCCGGCCGGGCTGCGGGCTTGGGGCGACCACCTGGCCGCAGCCGGGTTCAGCGTGCGCTGCCCACTGCTGCCCGGACACGGCACGCGCTGGCAGGACCTGAACCGGACCACGTGGGAGGACTGGTACGGCGCCGTCCGCGAGGAGCTGCTCGCCCTGCTGGCCGAGAACGACACGGTGTTCGTCGGCGGGTTGTCGATGGGCGGCACGCTCACGCTGCGCCTCGCCGAGGAGTTCGGCGACCGGATCGCCGGGATCGTGCTGGTCAACCCGTCGGTCACGCGGCTGAGCGCCGACGCGAAGCTGCTGCCGCTGCTCGCGCGCGTGATCCCGTCGATCCCCGCGATCGCCAACGACATCGCCAAACCCGGGGTGACGGAGCTGGCCTACCCGCGCACGCCGGTGCGCGCCGCCGCGAGCTTGGCGCGCCTGTGGAAGCTCGTGCGCGCCGACCTGGGCAAGGTCACGCAGCCGGTGCTGCTGCTGCACTCCGCTGTCGACCACGTGGTGGAGCCCGAGAACTCGCGGATCGTGCTGGCCGGCGTCGCCAGCACGGACGTGACCGAGGTGGTGCTCGAGAACAGCTTCCACGTCGCGACGCAGGACAACGACGCGGAACTGATCTTCGGCCGCAGTGTCGACTTCGCCCGGTCGCTGCGGGCGGGACAGGTGGGTGCCTGATGACCCGGGGGAAAGGCACGGACGGACCCGAGGACGTCGACGCCACGTTCGCCGAGATCGTGGCCGACCTGCGTGCCGAGGGCGTGGGCTTGTTCCTCGAAGAGGACGCGCTCGAGCTCGCCGACGACACCGCGGGCGAGCAGGCGGGCGACCCGCCCCCGCCGCCGGCCGCCAAGACCGATACGAAGCCCGACAAGCCCGAGAAGGCACCCGAGACCGACAACTGGCGCACGGGCGGCGCCACGTGGGACGCCACGATGTTCAGCGACGACCCGGCCGAGGACGACGAGCACTTCGTGCCGCCGGAGCCGCCGCCGCTGCCGCGCCCGCGCAAGGGCGCGTTCGTGGTGCTGCTGTTCTTCGTGGTGGGGCTGCTCCTGCTGATCGTGCCGAACCTGATCGGCGTCGGGCCCGCGCTGGCGACGCCGCTGGGGATCCTCGCGCTCGCCACCGCCATCGCGCTTCTGCTGCTGCGGGTGCGCCAGGGCCCGCCGCCGGGTGCCGACCCGACCAACGGCGCCCAGGTCTGACCGGGCGGGTATGCGGATCGACTTCAGTCCTTCGCGCCGTTCGACGATCGGTGCGGAGTGGGAGCTGGCCCTGGTGGACCTGCGCAGCGGCGAGCTGGCCTCGGTCGCGGAACGGATCCTCGACGCGGTGCGCCCCGACGGCGCCGACGAGCACCCCAAGATCAAGCAGGAGCTGCTGCTCAACACCATCGAGGTGATCAGCGGCGTCTGCACCACCGTCGCCGAGGTGAAGGCCGACCTGGCCGAGTCGCTCGACGTCGTGCACAAGGTCACCGACCCGCTGGGCGTGGAGCTGTTCTCGGCGGGCACGCACCCGTTCTCCAACTGGTACCGGCAGAAGGTGACCGACAAGGCGCGCTACGCCAAGCTGATCGACCGCACCCAGTGGTGGGGCCGGCAGATGCTGATCTACGGCGTCCACGTGCACGTCGGCCTCGACCACCGCGACAAGGTGCTGCCGGTGCTCGACGCGCTGCTCAACTACGCACCGCACCTGCAGGCGCTTTCCGCGTCTTCGCCGTATTGGGGCGCGGAGGACACGGGCTACGCGTCGAACCGCGCGCTGATGTTCCAGCAGCTGCCCACGGCCGGGCTGCCGTTCCAGTTCCGCGAGTGGGCGGAGCTGGAGCGCTACGTGGCGGACATGTTCACGACGGGCGTGATCGACCACTTCTCCGAGATCCGCTGGGACATCCGGCCCGCGCCGCACTTCGGCACGATCGAGATGCGCGTGTGCGACGGCCTGCCGACGCTGGAGGAGGTCGGCGCGATCGCCGCGCTGACACAGTGCCTCGTCGAGGACTTCAGCACGCGCCTCGACCACGGCGAGCAGCTCCCGGCGTTGCCCCCGTGGCACGTACAGGAGAACAAATGGCGTGCCGCGCGCTACGGCACGGACGCGATCATCATCCTCGACGCGGCCGGCCGCGAGCGGCTCGTCACCGACGACGTCACCGACCTGCTGGAGAAGCTCGAACCCGTCGCGCGGCGGCTCGACTGCGTGGCGGAGCTGCGTGACGTCGAGACGATCCTGAAGTACGGGCCGAGCTACCGGCGCCAGCGCGCAGTGGCCAAGCAGCACAACGGTTCGCTGAAAGCCGTCGTCGCGTCGCTGGTCGCGGAGATGCGCGACGGGATCGCGCGTTAACCGGCGTCCAGCTCGCGCAGCAGCGTGCCCGGACCCATGATCGACGCGCCCAGCGCGGTGACCCGGGACCGCAGCTCGCGGTCGGCCGTGACCACCACGACCTGGTCGCCCGGCCGGGCCTGGGCGGTGACCTCGACGATGTGGGAATCACCGTCGGCGGGAGCCGTCGCGATCTCGACGCCAGGCACCGGTTCGACGCCGCGCGCCTGGCCTTCGACGACGAGGACCACGCGCGGCCACCACTCCCACGTCGGCCCGGCGCCGATCCCCGCGACGGCGTCGGCGATCCCGCGCTCGGCCAGCAGCGCCAGCCGGTCCCGCAGTCGCTCGGCAGCGCCGCGACGGTCGCGCCACCAGCCGTCGGGACGGGAGCCGACGACGTTGGCGCCGTCGACGATCAGCACGAGCTCGCGGTCGAGCTGTACCCGCAGCCCTGGCCACGATTCGGCGAAGTCACGGTGCAACGGCAGCTCGGCCACGTCTTCGGGCGCGACCCACCGCAGCTCGGCGCTCTCCTGGTTGGCCACCCGCGCGTCGAGCGCGCTGTCGGCGACGCCGAGCACAGTGGTGTAGCGCCAGGTTCCGTGATCGAGCACCGACGCCGACAACGCGCGGAACGCGGTCTTCGGCACGTCGGCCTCTTCCCACGCCTCGCGGGCCGCCGCCTCGCGCACGGTCTCGCCCGTCTCCAGTGCGCCGCCGGGCAGGGCCCAGGTGCTGCCGTTGTGCACCCACCAGGCGCGCCGCTGCAGCAGCACCCCGCGTGCGGGATCGGACAGGAGCAGCCCGGCCGCGCCGTGCGCACCCCAGTGCAGCCGCCCGCACGAACACCGCACGAACCGGTTGGCGGTCATCGGCGTCACCCGGCCAGCCTTCCACAGGAAGCCCGCCGGACGCAGCCTCCTGGTGGGCAACCGTGATCGTCGGTCTTGGCCGTCAGGCGCTCAGCCGTGATCCTCAGGTGATCGCCGGGTGATCGCCGGTTGATCGTCAGCCGCGTTCGCTGAGCCGTTCCGCGACGAACGCGGCGCAGGCGTCGAGGTTGTCCTTCAGCCGGGCCGCGCGCTTGCGCAGGACTTCCAGTTCGAGCCGGCTCGGCGGCCGGTTTTCCCTGAGCCGCCAGACGACTCCCGCCAGGCGGATCGACAGCCCGTAGGTCACGGCGTCGGCCGAGTCCAGGAGTTCCTGCAGCATGCGCTGGTCACCGGTGGTGAGTCCCGGGGCACTCGGCCGAGGTTCACGAGTGCTCCGGGACGCGCCGGCCCTGCCACCACCCGACGTGGCGGCAGGGGTCGTGGCGTCTCCGGCAGGTGCGGCCGGAGAGCTGTGCGCGGCGTCCGCTGCCGCGGCACCGGACTCGTCTTGCGGGTCACCGGCGACGCGGAGTCGTGCGGTCATGGATCAGCCCTGCACCTTCGAGAACGCCTTGCGCAGCGAGCCGGTGGTCGGCCGCGGGGCCGGAATGCCCAACGCGCGGCGGAACGCCGTGTCGCAGCTCGGGCAGGTCGGGTCGAGCCAGGGGTTGCCGGGGCGGTGGACGTCGTTCTCCCCCCACGGTCGGCTCCGCGCCGCACAAGGCAGCGAACGTCGCCCCGGCGTCGAGGGACCCGTGGTGCACAGCCGCTCTCGCGTGACGCTGACCTGCCGCCTGTTGCCACACGTACATGAAGCCCTCCCCTGGATCTGCTGTATCGCTACCCCTGAGATGGTGGCCTGTGCATGCACAGTTTTCAAGCAAACTTGTTAGATGCACCCGAATGAGGTGCACCGTTTCTGGTAGATTTTGTGCATGCCCAGCACACGCGCGACACCCCGGCAGGTCGAACTCGGCGCACTGTTGCGCAGGATTCGCAAGCGTGCCGGGCTTTCCCAGCCGCAGGTGGCGGCGTCGGTCAACCGGTCACACTCACATATTTCGCGACGCGAGCGCGGCGAACTCGGCTTCGAAGAGCAGGCCGAACTCGAACGCACTTTGACGGTCACCGGCGCCACCAGCGAAGAGACCATCGAGGCGCTTCGCCTCTTCCGCGACGGAGCCGACCCGAACTGGCTGATTCCCGGCATCGCGCGAGACCTCGCGGTCGTCACCGAATACGAATCAGTGGCGAACAGCATCTTCGCATTCCAGCCATCGGTGATCCCCGGTCCATTGCAGACCGAGGAGTACGCCCACGCCGTGATGGTCGGAGGATCGAGCACGGAAGTCGGGATCGAGGACCGGCTCAAACTGCGGATGGCGCGGCGAAAGACTTATCTGGCCGGCAGCACGCGGTTCGAAGCCATCATGGGCGAGCAGGCGATCCGCTATCCGGCCTGTCCCCGCGATATCGCGATCCGGCAGCTACGAGACCTTTGCGAGGTTGCCGCGCTGCCGCACATCTCGATCCAAGTCATGCCGTTCCGGCTCGGATATCACCCTTCGAGAGAAGGCGGATTTGTCTTGATGCGCTCGGACGCGACGACTGTGGTCCACGTCGAGCACTACCGTTCGTCGTCTACGCTGACCAACGCGCGTGACATCAAGGACTACCTGGACGCGGCGGACAAGATCCGTCGTGACGCGGTGGGTGCTGTTGCTTCGGCGCGGCTCATCGCGGAGATCGCGGATGAGTTGGAGCGGACTGGATGAACGAAGGTGCTTGGCGGACGTCGTCGTACAGCGGTAATCAGGGAGAGTGCGTCGAAGTGCGCACGCTTGTCTGGCGGACGTCGTCGTACAGCGGAAGTCAGGGCGAGTGCGTTGAGGTGAGCACGCTCTCCGAGCAGGCCGGTGTGCGCGATTCGAAGGATCGCGACGGCGGCACCCTGCTGCTCGGCGGCGATGCCTGGCGGGCGTTCCTGGAACGCCTCTGACAAAGCGGTTCTGACCATGCGATGAACGTGCCCCCAGCATCCCGACGGTGCTGGGGGCACCTTCGTTTCAGAACTCAGCCGGCGACTTCGGCGACCGGCGCCTTCGCCGCGTCCAAAGCCAGCGCGGCGGCGCCGACGATCGCCGTGTCGTCGCCGAGGTGGGCCGTGCGGATGCGGGCCAGCGGCCGGTACCGCGCGCCCGTGATGGCGCCCGCGTAGTGCTCACGCGCCTCGTCGAGGAACATTGGCGCCGACTCGGACACGCCGCCGCCGATCACGATGATCTCGGGGTCGAACACGTCGGCGACCAGCGCGAGGCCCTCGCCCAGCCACTTGGCCAGCTCGGCCATCGCCCGCAGCGCGATGGGGTCGCCGTCGCGGGCGGCGCCGGCGACGCGGCGGCCCGTGACCGAACCCGGGTCGCCCGCGACCTCGCGCGAAAGGACCGTGGAGCGGCCCGGGTAGCGGGCCAGCAGCTCGACGGCGGTGGCGGCCAGCGCCGTGCCGCTGCAGTAGCGCTCCCAGCAGCCGTACTTGCCGCACGGGCACGCGCGTCCGCCCGGCACCACGGTGAGGTGGCCCAGCTCGGGAGCGACGCCGTAGGCGCCGCGGTAGATCTCGCCGTCGAGCAGCAGCCCGGCGCCGATGCCGGTGCCGAGCGCGACCAGCGCCGCCACCTGCGCGCCGCGGGCCGCGCCGAAGCGGTGCTCGCCGACCACGGCCGAGTTCACGTCGTGCTCCAGCGTCACCGGCAGGCCCACGCGCTTCTCGATGCGGTCGGCCACCGGCGCGTCGCGCCACGCGAGGTGCGGCGCGAACATCACCGACCGGCGGTCGCGCGCCACGAAACCGGCCACGGCCAGCCCCACGGCGGCGACGTCGTGGCGGTTGCGCAGGTCCTCGACGACGCCCGCGATGGCGTCCTCGAGCGCGTTCTCTTCACTCGGTGTCCCGACGCGTGTGGTGTCCAGGAGCGATCCCCGCTCGTCCACCACACCGGCGCGCACGCTCGTGCCGCCGACGTCCACCCCTATCGTCAGCACTCAGTTCTCCTGCTCCGGCCGCCAGTCTTCCCGCTTGCGGACGGCGATGTGCTGCACCCGGGCAGCGGCTCCCGGGTCGTCCGCGGGGCTGGGCGCAGGTTTGGGCGCGGGCCGGAAGCCCGGCATGTGCACACCCTCGTCGGGCTCCCAGCGGTCCGCGAGCACCGCCCGCAGCAACGCCACCAGTTGCGCCGCCTGCTCCAGCAGCCGGGCGGCGAACTCCGGCCGTTCACCTCGCACGACGGCGACGATCGCACACAACGGGCACCAGCCGCACCCCGAAAACCCCGCAGTCCCCGAAGCCCCCGCAGCGCCCGGCTCGGTGTCGTGGGACGTCTCGTGGACCTCGTCCCGGCCGTGCCCGGCGGCCATCAGCCCTTCCAGCCACGGCGCGGCGCGCTCGACCACCAGCTCCACGAGCAGGCGGATCTCCTCCGCCAGCCGCAGGCCTTCGGCCCCGTACCCGGGCTCGTCCTGTTCGCTCACGCGCGACCCCGGTTCCCGGCCAGGCTGATGACCAGGCCGCCCGCATCGGATTCCGCGCCGGTGATCCGGCACGGCCGCAGCGTCTCCGGCAGGGCGATCAGCCTGCGGAAGCCGTCCACGGTGATCGCCAAGTCGTCGTCGACGCGGGCGAGGTCCACGTCGGCCTCCCGCAGCAGCGGGATCGCGACACGCAGCCGGAAACCGTCGGCCTCCGGCGTCACCTGCAGCAGCGGAGTTACGGGCTTTCTGGTGCCGGACAAGGGATCCCGCGTGCCGTAGAGCTCGCGGGCCAGCTCGGCGAGCGCCTCGGCGCCCACCGGTTCGCTCGCCCGGTGCTCGACGCGCGCGAGGTCGGCCGGCCCGAAACCGGCGGCCGCGAGCTCGGCCAGCACGGCGTCCTGCTGGGCGCGCCGCGTGCGCAGCCAGGTGGCCGCCGAACCGCGCCAGAACCCGGGCGCGGGCATCAGGCGGTTGGCGATCAGCCCGTCGACGGCGATGCCGCGCAGGGCCAGCGACGTGAGCGTGCGGCGGGCTTCCGCGACGACCACGCGCTCCGGTGTGAGGACCAGCCGCACGGTGGTCACGGACCGGTCGGTGAGCAGCTCGCGCAGCGAGTCCAGGTGCGCGCCCAGCCGCCGCACGGAACCGGCGACCCGGCCGCGGCGGCCGTAGGCCTTGTTCAGGTACCCCGCGACGGCCTCGGGCAACGCCAGCAGGCGCAGCGTCTCGGCGGTCGGACCGCAGTCGACCACCACGGTGTCCCACGGCCCGTGCCCGGCCAGCCGCTGTACCTCGCCGAGGGCGAGCAGCTCGTCGACACCCGGGAGCACCGTCAGCTCCTCGGCGTCGAGCGTTTCGAGCCCGGCGCCGGCCAGCAGCGTCCGCAGCTGGTCGCGCAGCTCGTGCCACGTCCGGTCGGCCAGCGCGCGGGAGTCCACCTGGGCGGCCCAGAGGCCGGCGGGCGAGCCGTCGCGGCGCTCGTCCACTTCGGACGGCTCCGAACCCAGCGCCGCGCCGAACGCGTCGCCGAGGGAGTGCGCCGGGTCGGTGGAGACCACGAGGGTCTTCCTGCCGCGCCCGGCGAGGGCGGTGGCGGTGGCCGCGGCGAGCGTGGTCTTCCCGACACCCCCCTTGCCGGTGAACAGCAGGATCCGCATGTCGCCTAGCCTTCGGCCCGTCGCTTCAGCTCCTTGAGCGCCGTGTCCATCACCATCTTCTCGGCCTTGCGCCGGAGCAGGCCGATCATCGGCAGCGCCAGCTCGACCGCGAGCGTGTAGGTGACCTTCGTGCGCCCGTCGCGCAGCGCTTCGAGTGCGTAGCGGCCGTTCTGCGCCTTCTGCATCTGGCCCTTGACCAGGCGCCAGCTCACGCCGAGCCCGGTCGTGTCCCAGTCGTACTCGAGCGTGTAGACGTCCTTGATCGGCCCGGCGTCCAGGGTCAGCTTCACCTGCTTGGCCCGCCCGGCGTCGTCGGTGCCCAGCACCTCGACCTCCTGGACGGCCTTGGCCCACTCCGGGTACGCGGGGAAGTCGGCGATCACCGTCATCACCCGTTGGGGCTCGGCGTCGACCTCGATGGACTGCGTGGACTGCTCGGCCATGGGACGAAGCGTAGCCGGAGAGTCGCGTCACCAGCGCAGCACGTACGGCTGCCCGGTCTCCTTGAAGTGACCCACGTTACGGCACTCGGTGTGACCGAGCCGCCGCCGAGAGGCCAGCGGCTGGTGCACATGGCCGAACACCGACCAGCGCGGCCTCTGCTCGCGGATGAGCTCCAGCAGCGCCCGCGAGCCCAGCTCGGCGCGTCGCGCGACCACGTCGTAGGTCAGCTCGGCCACCGCCGGCGGGATGTGCGTGCAGAGAACGTCGACGTCCGACAGCTTGGCCACGCCCTCGTCGAACTCCTCACGGGCCCGCAGGTAGGGCCGCCACGCGGCGCCCTTGCGCGGCCGCGGCACCACGCCTTCCGGCAGCACCGCTCCCCCGACGAACCCGAAGCGCAGACCGCCGATGATGGTGACCTCGCCGTCGAGCACCTGCACGCCGTCGCCGACGAACTCCGGCCACAGGTCGGGCGAGTCGACGTTGCCGGGCGTGGCGTAGGTCGGCGCGGTCATCGAGGCGAAGAGCGTGGCGTACTGCTCGCGCATGGCCTCGTCCACGGCCGAGGCCGGGTCGTCGAGCGTGGCCCACAGCGTGCGCGAGTAGGCCACGGTCTCGTCGCGGGTGCCCTCGCGGCGCAGGCGCGCGAACTGCGCCACCTTGTCCGCACCGAACAGGGCGCCCATGATGCCCTTGTCGTGCTCGCGGTAGTCGACGAAGTCCAGCAGGTCGCCGAGCACGACCAGCGCGTCGGCCCCTTCACCCGCCCGCTTCAGCGCGTCGGCATTGCCGTGCACGTCCGAAACGACGTGAACCCGCACAAGACCCTCCTAGTCAGTGGCCTCGAGGTCGGTGGTCTCAAGGTCTTCGGCCCGCGGCGGGATCCCGGGCTCGCGCCCGTCCTCGAGGACGTGCTTGAGCTCCAGTGCGAGGTGCTTCGCCGCGCGGGCCCGCCGGTCGAACTCCCGGCGCAGCTCACGCGGAGTCAGGGTCCGCGGCGCACCGCCGGGGCCGGCGGGCGTCGCGCGCAAGAAGTAGTGCAGCACGGTGCCGTCGAGCACAGGTTCCAGCCAGACCTCCATCGTACCGACGAGCGCACCCGTCACGGTCCAGCGCAAACCCTTGTCGCCACGGTCGGTGTACACCTGAAGGGAAAGGTCCGGCCAATACCGCCGCCAGGCGCCCGGGTCGGCGAACGCCGCGGCGATCGTGCTCGGCGGAACCACGATGAAGGTCTCGTCCACGAGATCGAGAGCGGGTGGTCCGGGGTTCACAGGCGCAGAATGTCACGACCTCGTACGGCGGGTCGGCGCGGCGTGGTCTTAAGGTCTACGGCAAGCTAAGTTGACCGGCGGGTAACCCCGCACGCGTCGAACACGGAGGTCCACGTGCGCGAATACAGCGCCCCCGCCGGGAAGCCGGTGACCGACGACGAGAACCTGGCCGACGTCGTCTGGGCGAACGCCGAGCGGTTCTCCGACGTCGTGAGCTTCCGCCGGCAGGTGGAGGGCACCTGGCTGGACGTGACGGCCAAGGACTTCGCCGACCAGGTCGCGGCCGTCGCCAAGGGCCTGATCGCCGCCGGCATCGGCCACGGTGACCGCGTCGCGCTGATGTCGAAGACCCGCTACGAGTGGACGCTGATCGACTTCGCGATCTGGGCCGCGGGCGCCGTCACCGTGCCGATCTACGAGACGTCGTCGCCCGAGCAGGTGCATTGGATCCTGTCCGACTCGGCCGCCAAGGCCGTGCTGGTAGAGACCGACACGCACCACGGGTCCGTGGACGCGATCCGCGACCGGCTCACCACGCTGCGCCACACCTGGCAGATCGAAGGCGCCTCCCCCGCGGTCGACGAGCTCACCGCGCTCGGCGCCGAGGTCACCGACGAGGACCTGCACGCGCGCCGCCGCGAGGTCAGCGCGGGCGAGCTGGCCACGATCGTCTACACCTCGGGCACCACGGGCCGGCCGAAGGGCGTCGAGCTGACGCACCGCAACCTGCTGGCCGAGATCCGTGCCGACATCGAGGCGTTCCCCGAGCTCATGGAGCAGGGCAACTCGCTGCTGTGCTTCCTGCCGCTGGCCCACATCCTGGCCCGCGCGATCGCCGTGACCGCGCTGTCGGCCCGCGTGACGCTGGGCCACACGCCGGACGTGAAGAACCTCGTCGCGGACCTCGGCACGTTCCGGCCGACGTTCGTGGTCGCCGTGCCGCGCGTGTTCGAGAAGGTCTACAACTCGGCCAAGCAGAAGGCCCACAGCGAGGGCAAGGGCAAGATCTTCGACGCCGCCGAGGCCACCGCGGTCGAGTACAGCCAGGCGACGGACAAGGGCACCGTCTCGTTCGGGCTGCGCGCCAAGCACCTGGTGTTCGACAAGCTCGTGTACAGCAAGCTGCGCGCGGCGCTGGGCGGCCGCTGTGTCGCCGCGGTGTCCGGCGGCGCCCCGCTGGGCGTGCGCCTGGCCCACTTCTTCCGCGGCATCGGCGTGCCGGTGTTCGAGGGCTACGGCCTCACCGAGACCTCGGCCGCCGCGGCCGTCAGCACCAAGACGGCGTTCCGCGTGGGCACCGTCGGCAAGCCCGTGGCGGGCACGTCCGTGCGCATCGCCGAAGACGGCGAGATCCTGCTCAAGGGCACCGTGGTGTTCGGCGCGTACTACAACAACCCCGCCGCGACCGCCGAGTCGCTCACCGACGGCTGGTTCCACACCGGCGACCTCGGCGAGCTCGACGACGAGGGCTTCCTCAAGATCACCGGCCGCAAGAAGGAGATCATCGTGACGGCCGGCGGCAAGAACGTCGCGCCGTCGGGCCTCGAGGACACGATGAAGGCCTCACCGCTGATCAGCCAGGCCATGGTGGTCGGCGACCAGCGGCCGTTCATCGCCGCGCTGGTCACGATCGACGAGGAGTTCTTCCCGTCCTGGAAGACCCAGCACGGCAAGCCCGCGCAGGCCACCGTCTCCGACCTGGCCGCCGACCAGGACCTGCTCAAGGAGATCCAGACGGCGGTCGACGAGGCCAACAAACAGGTCTCCCACGCCGAGGCGATCAAGAAGTTCACCGTGCTGGCCAAGGACTTCACCGAGGCGAGCGGCGAGATCACGCCCTCGCTCAAGCTCAAGCGCAACGTCGTCAACAAGAACTACGCTTCCGACATCGACGCGCTCTACAAGCGGTAATTTTGGCCCCGGCTGTATTTTTGGCCCCGGCTCCGCCGGGGCGTGCGAGATCGCCTGGAAGCCGGCTTCCCGATTGTGCGGTGGGGGGGGGGCGGGGGGGGGCGCACCCCCCCAAACCTCAG